>CAYRPO010000066.1:0-1676 GCA_964426305.1 uncultured Candidatus Saccharibacteria bacterium | reverse complement strand
AACATCAACCCACACTATACCGTCCACCATGGACGGTATAGTGTTTTATGCCAGGCTTTTTCGCTCAAGTGCGTCTATGCGATCATGATTGAGGCCGTAGTAGTGTGCTACTTCGTGCCATACTGTTCGGCGTACTTGCTTCCATAGGCTGTCATGATCGGAGCTGACCGCCTGTATAGCGTCCTGAAAAATGCTGATCTTGTCAGGTAAGACTAAATTATAGCCAGCGCCGCGGCGGGTTAGGGGAATGCCCTCATATAGCCCCAGCAAGAGATCGCAGTCACGCAAGCGTAGCTTCTGTGCTTGTTCCGCGGTTGGTTGATGTTCCGCAAAAAACGCCACATTGTCTAGGTGATCCTTGTAATGTTCTGGCAACAGTTCTATGGCGCGCGTCACCATGGATGCAAATTCATCATCGGCAATTATATACATACTTTATATTGTATAGTATGTCAGGCTCATCTGGCGATAGTTACTGCGAACAGGCGGCTTTTGGGCTACCGTAGTAGGCAAGTGGTACCGAAATACTCTCGGTGCAAGCCTTTGGCGCTACGGTGGTCGTCTGTGTTTTCGTTTGCGCAGGACGTAGCCGAGCGCCCAGTAACTCCCAGAAACTACCGTCACCCGTATCAGCCGCTACAACTTGAAAATCAGTATTTGCGATACCGCCTTCCTTTGCAAGTGCGATATAGGCATCTTCTTTGCTGGCAATGTCGTCTATAAGCCTGTTGTCGATTGCCACCTTTTCACCATACAGATGCGCACCAATTGCCGAGCGAATCGTCGACTCCGAAATCATACGATTTTTGGCAACATGTTGCACAAATTCATCGTAGTTGTCGTTTACGCTAGTCTGCATGATCTGCTGTTCAGCGGCAGTTAAGCGACGGAATGGATTGCCAGCATCTTTGCCCGTACCGGCCGTGATATAGGTCTGTTCTACGCCGTTTTGCGTTACCACGCCTCCGCCCAGTAATCCTCCGTCGATTGCAATTGGCTTGTCAAAGTACGTGAACGGGCCATAAATTACCCCAATACTGCCTATTGCCGTACCGGCATCGGCCAAGATTCTATCGGCCGGAGCAGAAGCCCAGTAGGCCCCCGATGCGGCCATACCTTGCACGTGCACGAATACTGGTCGGTGGGTCTTTGACTTATAGTAAGTCACTCCATCAGCAATCGCCTTGCTGCCAAAAATTGTTCCACCAGGAGAATCGACTTGCAAAATAACGCCCAAAAAACGGTCTTCCTTGGCCGCATCGATAAGCTGCTTTTTCACATCATAGCCATAGGTCGTTTGGCTGCCACCAAAAAATAAGCCAGAATCCGAACCATCGCCAGTGCCTTCAATTGGACCCTTGATATCAATTGCTAGGAATTCGTTATCGCTGGATTGATCTCCGTAGATGTTGCTGTAGATGGCTGCTGGCGACTCCGTGACGGCCGCCGAGCTAAACGCGCCCAGTATGCTTATGCCAAAAATGAACCCTATGAACTGCACAAAAGCCCAAATACCAAATATAATTGAAGCGACTGTCAATATGACAGCAGTGCTACTGGCAAGTTTTAATTGCTGCACAACGAATGAATCTTTTGGTTTGTCTGATGACACAGTATGCACTCCTTTTGGTTGTTGTTACTGTGTATTATATGCTAGTTCGCAAAAAAGCACATGC
>CAYRPO010000065.1:0-1835 GCA_964426305.1 uncultured Candidatus Saccharibacteria bacterium | reverse complement strand
CCGATTCGGTGTCGAGTAGTTCCCCGCCCCCAACTCGAAAGATTGCCTCGTGTAGATGCGCTGCGGCTTTAGCTAGTACCTCTGGCTGAGCGGGTGTTTTGTAGAGTAGCTCGTAGGCTCCGGCTATGAGCAGATCACCCGCGAGCATCGCGGCGCTATCGGCAAAATGTCGGCGTTCGGTATTATCTGTGACGTATGGCTTGTACACGTCATCTTGCTGCCCGCTAATGTTGCGGATGCCATAGCGGATGGTGTCTCTGTCTATGATGTCGTCGTGCACGAGTAGCGCAATGTGCAGCAGTTCTGTTGCTGCCGCGGCGGGTAGCCAGGCCGTAGTCGATGTTTGCGGCGCAAATGCCCCGTATCCCAAACTGACCATATACGGCCGAAACCGTTTGCCGCCAGTAATTGCAAGTGTTTCTATGGCGCTCCACAGCGCCCCGTAATGCGGCGACACACTACTGGCAAGCGCCTTTTTGCGAGCGATATACTCACGTACATACTCAGTAGTTGAGGTGTGGACATCTTGCAGAAGCAGCGGCCTGTTCGTGAGGTGTGTATGCATGCATACAGTATAGCGAGAGTTCTAGTGGGTGCAACTGCTGTGCACTTCTTAGCACTGATTAGTGCGGACAATACAAATATGTCTTTGTGACAAAGTGTATTGCCACCCATAAGTCAAATACGGTAGTATTGTGGAGGTATACGGTACAAGTCTAAACAAAGAATCAACCGTACTGCATGAAGCAGCGCAAGACAGCAATTTATATAGCATCAGTTTTGGTATTTGTAATGGCGGCAGTTTTTGGCCTGTCGGTCTTTACTGGCAACCAAAGAGATAACAATATCGGCACAAGTGGTGCATCGGCCGCGCTACCTTCTGACCTGAACAACGATGGCAAAGTGAATGTGTTTGATCTGTCTATGCTACTGAGTGACTGGGGAAAAACTACCGGAACAACTCCACAGCCTACGGCCTATACAACCATATGGCAAGATGACTTTGGCTCTGGTTCCGCCCTGTCCGATGTTGATCGTACACTGTGGAATGTCGAGAACTTTACCGAAAGCATGAAGGGTGAGCGACAGGTTTTTATGGATCTGCAGAGCCAGGCCCTGCAGGATCGTACGCTGTTCCAGCAAAATGGACACCTTCATCAAGTCGCAAAATACATGACTGGCGTGAGCACAAATGGTGCCGATACACATATATCGTCGAGTGTTATCTCGAAAAATACACAAAAATACGGACGCATTTCTGGACGAATCCGGTTGCCCATGAAGCGCTTTGGAGATTTTGGCACGCCAGACGCAACCTTTCCGGCCTTCTGGTCACTTGGCAAGCGGTTGTGGATTGATAAGCCATGGCCTAGTTCGGGCGAGCTGGATTTCATGGAGCATGTCGACAGGGGGAACTGGATACGGGCATCCGTACACAACACAGCAAGGAATGGTGTTGATAGTATCCATGGCGATTACGCGAATGAGCCGGCATTTTTGACAAATACATGGTTTATGTATGGCATTGACTGGACACAGGATGAGATTAAGTTCTATGCCGTAAAAGACCCGAATCAGGCAGCGAACACTACGATTGGTTCGAACAGCTCATTGTGGCAAACTGCGCCAATCAATGTCCTGCGCAAAGCCGACAAGCCGGCCGGTGTCGCGCTGGAAGATTGGTGGCCTTTTGATGACGAGATTACAATCATCATCAATCATTCGGTTGGTGGTGGATGGGTTGATTACGAATATCAGACTCGCACCGGATCTCTGCCTAACTACGCAACTGTTTGTAATGACCCAAGCACCTCTGGGTACCAAGAAAAAGGCTG
>CAYRPO010000064.1:0-2142 GCA_964426305.1 uncultured Candidatus Saccharibacteria bacterium | reverse complement strand
CGCCCGACGCAACCGCGGCCTACAGCTATGGTGTACCCGGATTCCGCTACAAAGACAAATTCATGATTGGTTTTGCTGCAAACAAAAACTTCATGAGCATCTACCCCGGCTCTACCGCAATTAGTGCACATGCCTCATTGCTTAAAGATTTTACATGTTCAAAGGGAGCTATACGCTTTACTACGGAACAACCAATACCACAACAGACTCTTCAAAAGATTATCGCATTTCGAAAAGCGGAAATGGACTTATAGTAGTGACCGCAATCGGGCGGGCTGACTACGGAATCAATAGAGACGAGTGCGTAATTTCGTCGACGACAAAATACAACTTGATTAGAAGATAATTGTAGTATTGGGCAGCGCTATTTTGAGTTTTGCGATTTGCTCTTGGCTGAGCGGGTTGCCGCTCAGGTTGAACTCTTTTAGATTATTTTTTAGGTTGCTTAATTCGTTCGGCAATCCGCTAATTTTGTTATTGCTGTAGTCGAGTGTTTGCAATTTGCTGAGCTGACCAATTTCTGCCGGCATGCCCGTCATATTGTTGTCACTTACATCGAGTATTTCAAGCTGTGACATCTGACGTATTTCGCCAATCAACGAGCCTTCCAGAATGTTATGGTCGATCTTGAAGACAACCACTTTTGTCATCTTTCCCATCTCGCTTGGTAGCGACTTGATGTTGTTGTTTGACAAAATTAACTCGGTAACATTTGTCTGGTTGTATATGTCAGAGGTGACTTTCGTGAGACCTTGACCACTCATATCTAGAACGGTTGCTGTCGAATTCTTTTGTGTCGATGCCGTACTGTTCGAAGTTGATGATTTGCCTGCGTCATCGGCAGTATTTTCGACTAAACGAAAACCAAAAAACACAGCACCAATAACCACTACCGCTACTAAAGCACCAAGAATGTATTTCAATGGCAGCAAAAAGCCCCACGCGGTCGCGTAGAGCTTTTTGCTCGATACGGACGATGGGGCTTACTGAACTACCTAACTCTGGGCAGCTATAAATGCATCGGTCTCTGCGTCGAACTCTGTCGTTGACCCAATTGACCTGATGCAAGAGTCATTTTCCAAATTGAACGCTCGAAGGTCCACACCGGGCACACTGAATCTGACACTGATCGTTCGACCAACATCAAGGCTGACCGGCGTGCGACTGTCCTGGTCGTAACAGACGACCCGCATGTTGGATGTCACCAAGCTCCGCACAAAGGCATCAAGTTTCTGGCTTTTGTCTTGTCGACCCATGAAGCTTTCGCGACATTGCCGATTCTTGATCAAGAAGACCAGAAGTTGCTCTACCTCTTCGGCAAAGTCATCTGGCATCCATCGAGGATCAATGACAAAATATCTCACCGGATATTTCTCGTCTTCATTTAGTACGACAAAGCGCAGATACAGCACCGTATCGTCTTCGAGCGTTACCTTGATCAGATCGCCCGGTTCGGCATGTTCGATGTCAACCGTGACGCTACCACTCGGATACACCGAAATGGCCAATGCACTCACCTCTCTCTTGTAGTTGCAGTACGACAAAAGAATTATATAGTATATATGTCACAATCGCAATACTACTGGAGTGCCGATGTCAGCCGAGCTATGCTGTCAAATAGTTGATGGTGTTTGGCACGTTTTTGCCAGTCGGTCAACAGTAGCTGTTTCGATCGCTGCAAGTATGTGTCTTCGACTGTTTGCAACTTGCGAACCACCTTTGCATCATACACAACAAGCGTGACCTCCAGGTTCAGAGTAAATGAGCGCAAATCAAGATTACTCGAGCCAACTGCTGCAACTTGCCCGTCGATTGTCATAAACTTCGAATGCAGTAGTATGGGCGCTTTATATAGGTAGATCTTTACGCCAGCCTCAAGTAGCGCCATATAGAACGAACGTTGGGCGTGCCCAACAAAGCGTTGGTCGATTGCCTCGGAGTTTATCATTATAACTTCCACGCCTCGCCGAGCAGCACTGGTAATCGCCGTCATAAGTGCTTCGTCCGGTACAAAATAAGGATTCACGATGACAATCCGCTGCTTGGCCTGATACAGCAGACTTGTGAAAAGTTTTAGATTGTTTTCATCGTCGTATCCGGGACCACTAGGAAGCACCTGTGCCAGTGTATTGCCTACGGTTT
>CAYRPO010000063.1:0-2161 GCA_964426305.1 uncultured Candidatus Saccharibacteria bacterium | reverse complement strand
ATTTCGAACTGCCGACCCATTAAGAATAGGGTCGGTGTGTAATCCGCCAGTGGCGGATTACAAGGAAATCTACTCTTCAAAACTTGTTTTGAAAGATGTAGCTTCGGGCTCGCCAAAGGTGAGTCGAATCCGTCCTCGCGGGCACGTTCCTCGACGTTCGTAGCGCTCGATCAGCTCGCGGGCAGCCTCCTCACGGTACGGGTATCGGTACCGTGCCAGAAGGTTACCGTCGCTTCGTCGGGGGTGGCCTTGTATTCGTCGATCATCCGTTGCATCCGCGCGACATCCTCGTCGTAACATATGCGAACACGGTCTGTTTACCGTTGAGCACGACCGATATGGTCAGAGAAGTGTAGTTGTCGCTGATGTAGGGTGTGGCTTCTATTGCTGTTACCTCCTGCTCGTAACCGAAACTTGCGGTCAGGCAAATAAACCACAATATAGTCGACTATCTACCTATCAAAAGGATCAATCTCTGAAAATGTACCCCGGAGTCTATACTCAAGCCTTATCTGGGTGTTGCAATTTGAATGATAATTAAGGGCTATTAAGTTGCACAAATATTGAAATTATCGCGAGCACAGACGAAAGGATAATTGCCGCCCACGATAGTCGCATTGCAGTTCGCGATGACCTAAGCGCCTCTTGAAACTCAAGATAATCGACATAATTAAAGTAGGCCTCATATTTCATGATAAACTTTGCATTTTCACCTCGTTCAACCACAAAAAACATAGTATCAAGAGAGGTTGGCATGCCAATCTGTTGGCCAGCGTACTGCCCGTTCATCAAGGCATTGCTAAAGTTTTCATCTACAACTCTGGTCTCCCACTCGTTTAATAGCAATGAGTTTTTGAGCTCATCCTGAGTAAAGCCCGCTGGATAATTAGTACAAAATTCAGCAATTCTGATGTAAAGATTGTTTTTTTCTGATGTGCTCATGTTGTCATATATCATACTACATGACACATAGCCATGGTGCGCCCGGACATCAGTAGTATCTGTACTAAGCCTCAGTTGTCCGGATGTACTAGGTACTAAATCAGGCTGATACAAACATGCTTAGCCATGATCACGCCGATAAGACTGTTCACAGCAGATTCACTCTATCAAGGCTGCAGGCGTGCAGTGTAGTTCCTGCTTGTGCCATGCATCGTTAGGCATTATGATGATCCGATGGATGTGATGACGTGCAAGCACAAGTCTTAGTTGAAACGCTTGGTGTGATATGGGTCGGTCTAGAGTGGGTGATTCGGCTCGTTGCTCTGTTCGTGGTGCCGAGAAATAGAAAGCCAACATCGGGCACGGCGTGGCTATTGTTTATCTTTTTGTTCCCGTATCTTGGGGTATTGCTGTTTCTAGTCATAGGGAGCCCAAAGCTGCCGCAGGCACGTCGTGATGCGCAAAAGAACCTAGACCGTACGTTGACACAGCTGTTAGATCGACTACGCAAAGATCATGCAGCAAAAGATATGTTGTCGGCCAGAGTTCGGCCGCAATATGCGTCGATTGCGAGTCTGGGCGAAGCACTTGGACATATGCCGGTTTTTGGCGGCAATACGGTGGAGATTTTACCGGAGTACAATGACGTCATTAGCCGTATAGTAACAGATATCGATGCTGCGAAGCAGTATGTGTATCTGGAATATTTTATTGTTGCGCTTGATGATACTACCGAGCCAATCTTTGCAGCTCTTGCACGTGCCGTGCAACGCGGTGTTGTTGTTCGGGTTATGTATGATTCGCTGTCAACGCGTCGATCGAAGCAGGGCAGACTAGCGGTCAATCGTCTCGTTCGTGATGGCGTTCTGGTGCAACCTATGCTACCCCTCAAGCCACCCGGCAAGGGCTATGTTCGTCCTGACTTGCGTAATCACCGTAAGATATTTGTTGCCGATGGTGGTGTTGCATACACAGGCTCCTTGAATCTCATACAGCGCAACTATCATCGTAAGGACGATATTTATTACGATGAACTAGTGGTGCGAGTGAGAGGGCCTATTGTACTACAACTGGCAGCCGTGTGCGCAAGTGACTGGTATGCGGAAACGGGTGAATTACTATTCGCAGGAAAGGTGGTCAAGCGTATAGACCGAATATCCATGAAAACCGTAGGCAATACACTGGCACAGGTGCTTCCTAGTGGTCCCGGATACGACGA
>CAYRPO010000062.1:0-2382 GCA_964426305.1 uncultured Candidatus Saccharibacteria bacterium | reverse complement strand
GGCAGCGTCGTCATTTTGGATGCGCATAGTGGTGCCGTACGGGCTATGGCGAATTATCCTTCGTATAACCCTGCAGAATACAGCAAGGTGTCTGACCAGAGCATGTACATCAATGGCGCAATTGCATATGCCTGGGAGCCTGGTTCGGTTATGAAGCCGCTGCTGGTTGGCTCTGCGCTAAATGAGCATGCCGTGACGCCGCAAACATCGTATTTTGATGCGGGATATGTGCGAGTAGATGACCGTACGATCACGAATGCAATTAACTTTGGCGCCCAAACCATGACCGTTGCCAATGTCTTGGAGAAGTCACTCAATACTGGTGCGGTACAGGTTTTGAAATATCTTGGCGGTGGCGAAATTAATGACAAAGCTCGGTCGACATGGTTTCGGTATCTTACGGAGCATTATCGGTTCGGGCAAAAGACTGGCATTGAGCAGCCAGGGGAGGCCAGCGGTTATGTTGGTGGTCCTGACGAAGGCGATGGCTTGACGGTGCGATATGCGAATATGGCGTTTGGACAGGGCATGACGGTCACGCCAGTGCAGCTAGCAGCAGCATATGTGGCGGCGGTCAACGGCGGAACGTATTATGCTCCGCACTTGATTCAGGTCAAAGATAATGCCTCAAAAGTTCTACAAAACGACGTATTGTCTGCACAGGCGAGCGAAACACTTCGAGGCATACTGAAGAGTACGCTACAAATCAACAATAAGCCAGCCGTGCGAAGTGGCTATGACTTGGGTGCGAAGAGCGGTACGGCGCAGGTTGCGGGTCCAGGAGGGGCATATAAAGCAAATGCTTTTAATGGTGCCTATGTTGGGTATATTGGTGGTGATACGCCAGATTTGGTCATGGTAGTGCGTCTAGATGAGCCAAAGACACCTGGCTTTGCTAGTGCCGAAGCCTCAAAAACATGGGCCGAGATTAGTAATAAGTTGCTAGACAGCGTTCTCATTAAGCCAAAAAGCCAGTAGTCTGATACGACTTGCGCTCTAGTCTCTTCAGATATGTTATACTAGCAACAGAGGTAAAGAAACCAAAAGCTAACGCAGTTAGGAAGTTGTAGCCCTATGTCAGTTATCAATCTTACAGTTGAAACCAGCACGCTTGTCGAGATGTTCGTCCTGGGTTTTTTAGGATTCGCGGTGAGCATGGTCATTACGCCAATCTATACGACGTTGGCCTATAAATACCAGTGGTGGAAGCGCCCGAGAACGACGGCCTTGACTGGCGAGAAGGCAACAGAGTTTCAAAAGCTTCATGCCGAAAAACACAAGCGTCATATTCCAACTATGGCGGGCTTGATCGTGATAGTTGGGGTAGCACTGGTGACGATTGCGTTCAATCTGATTCGCGAACAGACGTGGTTGCCATTGGCTGCGATGATCGGCGCGGGCATGGTGGGGTTGTTGGATGACTATATCAATATCCGTGGCGATGGCTCTGGTGTCGCCGGGTTACGTAGTAAGATCAAGCTTCTACTGACGACGGGTGTTGCGCTTATTGGTGGCCTGTGGTTCTACATTAAACTTGATATAACAACATTCCAGGTGCCGGGTTTTGGCGATGTACGAGTTGAGTGGTTGATTGTACCGCTGTTTGTTTTAGTTGTTATCGCTACCGCAAACGCAGTCAACATATCTGATGGACTTGATGGCTTAGCGGGGGGTCTGCTGGCGTCTGCCTTTAGTGCGTATACCGTCATTGCATTTCTGCAACAGCGATACGGGGTTGCAGCGTTTTGTTTTACGATCGTTGGAGCCTTGTTGGCGTATACGTGGTTTAATATTTTTCCTGCTCGGTTTTTCATGGGTGATGTGGGGAGTTTTGCACTTGGTACTGCGCTTGGAGTCGTTGCTATGATCACCGATACACTTGTACTGCTGCCGGTGATCGGGTTTGTGTTCGTAGCAGAAGCCGGTAGTGTCATATTGCAAATTACATCTAAAAAACTGCGCAACGGTAAAAAGATATTCCGCATAAGTCCGGTACATCATCACTTTGAGGCGATTGGCTGGCCAGAGACAAAAGTTACTATGCGATTCTGGATCATTGGTCAGGTATGCGCAGTAATCGGTATCGTGCTAGCCATTCTCGGGGGTTTCTGACTCTATGCGCGTTGCAGACACGCGTCAGCAGCGACGATCGGATTATGCGGATAGTGATATCCGCTTGAGCGCATCGCGCAAACATCGCCCCGACTATGGGATTGTGATCTTAACTGCAATTTTACTGTGCGTTGGCTTGATTATCATGTATTCGATCAGTCCTGCCTTAGCAGCGCAAGGTGGCAACGTGTCGCATACGCACTTTGTGTCAAGGCAAGCGGTTGCGGTGATTTTGGGCTTGTTGGCATTTTTTGCGGTCTCTCGGGTTCC
>CAYRPO010000061.1:0-2581 GCA_964426305.1 uncultured Candidatus Saccharibacteria bacterium | reverse complement strand
ATGGCGAACGCACACCGCGAAATCGCCAGACATAAATCCGGAACAAACCGGCGTCTGCCCCACGAAACGGGGCACAATCTATGTACACATGGCAAGCAGTATATTCGCATTTATACTACCAGGCGTTTATAGTTATATATAACAGCAATTGACGGAGGTATTCTATGTCCGAACCAGCGCGACAACTCACGACACAGGAAAAATATTGTAGTAGTTGCGGCAATGTCATACTGAAAGAAGCTGAAATTTGTCCAAAATGCGGCGTCCGAGTCAATGCGGCACCCCTACAGCATACGGTTTCAAAAGATAAAACCGTTGCCGTTGTACTCGCCGTATTTCTGGGCCTATGGACATGGCTCTATACATACAAGCTCGATGCATGGAAATTTTGGCTTAATCTTGGTTTGTGCTTTTTCACGCTCGGTTTTTGGGGACTTGTCGCTTGGATATGGGCAATTATAGATTCGGCAATCAAGCCCACACAGTACTACGCGAACTTTCCGCTGTAGTCACGCCAAAAGAGCAGTGGTTCGTCGAAGCACAAGAGCAGTTCGTGCCGGTATGTACAAACGTAGTGGACGCTCACTGCTTTTTGTGGTGTGGTATTCGACCGATGTATCGATCCGACCAAACCCACCGAATGCATGATCGTCGGACGATAATACTATGCGATACGCCCCTTGCGGGACATACAGTCCATAGCCTTCGTATGATCTCTCTGGACTCAGGTTCACCACAAACAACAAATCGCCGCGCATAAAACTCATGACTTGGTCGAAATCGTTCGTAGTCGTCCATGAAACATGGTGGCGCATCTGATCTTCGTGGGCTCGTAACAGGGTAATCATGGCTCGATCAAAATCACCAAGCCAGTGATATTTCAGTTTCGGATTGTCTGCCAACTGCCATTGGCGTCTAGCGTATTTGTACGACCAACCGTTGCCTTCGCGCGGAAAATCTATCCATTCAGGGTGGCCAAATTCATTGCCCATGAAATTTAGGTAACCACCCTGGTGTAAGCCGGCCGTCATCAGGCGTATGATTTTATGTAATGCTATGGCTCTATCTATGATTGGGTCTTGATGTGTCACCAGCATACCGTCATACATTTTGCTATCCGCAAGACGAAAGATGAGGGTTTTATCACCTACCAATGCTTGGTCGTGTGATTCGGCGTAGCTAATTGTTTTTTCCTCGGGCCGATGCTGAGACAGTTCGTGCAGCAACATACTGACAGACCATTGCTCATCGGGTTGTTCCTTTATGAGCTTTATCCAAAGATCAGGCACGCCCATACTAAGCCGGTAATCAAAACCGAATCCATCATTTTTGCGCAAGGCAACAAGCCCCGGCATGCCGCTCATCTCTTCGGCAACAGTTACTGCGTGTGGCCGATAAGCATGAATGAGCGAGTTGGCCATAGTCAAATATCCAGCCGCATCTTGGTCGACATCGCAAAAATAATCGTCATAACGTGTAAATGCCTTTTCGAGTCCGTGATGAAAGTACAGCATACTGGTAACACCGTCAAAACGGTAGCCGTCAAAGTTATATTCTTCCAACCAGTACCGACAATTACTAAGCAGAAAATGTGCGACTTGCGGTTTTCCATAGTCATACAGCCGCGAATCCCATGCGATGTGATCACCAGCATCGCCTTCGCGAAAGTATTGGCTATAAGTACCATCAAACCTACTTAAACCCTCGTCTTCATTTTTAACCGCATGCGAATGCACCAGGTCTAAGATGACCGACATGCCAGCGCCATGCGCGGTGTCGACTAGGGCTTTGAGATCTTCGGGCGTACCGAAGCGTGACGATGGGGCAAAGAGACTTGAGACATGATACCCAAAACTACCATAATAGGGATGCTCTTGGACGGCCATAAGTTGTATGGTGTTGTACCCAGCCTTTACGATTCGCGGCAGCGTGTTTTTTGTAAACTCTTTGACGGATGTAACTTTTTCAGTTTTGCCCGACATGCCGATGTGCGCTTCATAAATATATGGCACCTGATTTTTGTCCCGCACAAAGGTGTGCCGCCATGCATATGGCTTCGGTGGACTCCACACCTGCGCATCGTAGCCGAGAGTAACAGGATTTTGCACGACTCGCGTCGCCCATGCCGGTATACGATAGCCGTCACCACCGTCCCAGACTACGTGCAACTTGAACAGGTCCTTGTGCTTGAGCACTGATAACGGAACGGTGACTTCCCAGACATCGTCTTTGCGTTTCGTGAGCCGAAATGCTGGCTTATCTTGCCATGCTGAAAATGCCCCCACTAAGTACGCATCCGTTGCATTTGGCATCCATTCTCGAAACACCCAACCAATCTTTGTCTTGTGCAGGCCAAAAAAATGATGGCCTTGAGCAAATGTTACAACATCAACACCGTTCAGGATTCGACGCTCCATAGCAGCGGCATGTTCCCGCCGCGCAATAATCGCCTGAGCATGCGGTTCAAGCCACGGATCAAGGGCGATAAGGGGTGACTGTATAGACATAAGCTCCATAATACAAGATATTGCATCGTTCGTCTCACGAATCATTCGCTTTCAGACAAAGACTTTTTTGTACT
>CAYRPO010000060.1:0-2615 GCA_964426305.1 uncultured Candidatus Saccharibacteria bacterium | reverse complement strand
TACAATCAGCAACAGGAACGTGCGGTGCAAGACAGGCGTAGAATTGGTTTACCGGTCTTCTGATTACCTGGTATGATTGATGCAGTAACACAACAAAGCTGTAAGCGGGGAGTGCCATGGAGAAGACATTTGTAATCTTAAAGCCAGACGCAATACAACGGGGAATCGTTGGCGACATTATCAGTCGCTTCGAAAAAGTTGGGTTAAAAATTGTTGCCGCAAAGATGATTGTCGCTGACAAAAAAACGCTCGACAAACATTATCCGGCTGATCGAAAAGAATTTTTGCAGGGAATCGGCAAAAACACATTGCGTAGCTACGAAGAGATGGGATTAAAACCAGAAGAGCAGTTTGCTGATCTCGACCCAGCCGTGATCGGCGCACAGGTTCGAGAGTGGCTCGTTGACTTTATGATGTCTGGCCCCGTGCTAGCCATGGTCCTAGAGGGGCCGCATGCCATCGAGATAGTGCGCAAAATTGTTGGATCGACTTTGCCACAAAAATCAGCGCCAGGTACAATCCGTGGCGACTACTCGTTTGACTCATCATACTTAGCAAACACCAACAACCGACCAATCCGCAATCTGATTCATGCGTCAGGCAATGGCGAAGAGGCAGACATGGAAATCGACCTATGGTTTAGTGAATCAGAAATTCACGACTACGAAACGGTGCATCAAAAGCATATGGCTCACTAAAAGGTGATTCTGGTATCCCTGCCGTGATTCGAACACAGATCTGCTCCTTAGGACGGAGTTATTCTATCCATTGAACTACAGGGACGTAGCATACATACTATACCATCACATCGTTCGGTAGCGTACAATAGTGTCTACAGTATGCCACACAAATATTTTGAAGATCAGTTTGACGACGAAGAAATGCTATATCTGTTTCGGAAACATCCTGTCGTGATGCGTCGAGCTATTATCATCGCATCCGTCCTGTTGTTATTGGGCACGCTCCCAGCTTTAGTTCAGCCAACGTACCTATTCTTTTTTGGTGGACTTGGAATTGGCTTTTTGCTGTTTATGCTAGTCATGTTTTATGCCTGGATTGGCTGGAACTTCAGTGTGTACATTGTAACCGACCAGCGTTTTATACAGATCAGCCAAAAAGGACTGTGGCGTCGGAGCCTTATTGATATTGGCCTCGATAAAATCCAGACTATCTCATATGAAGTCAATGGATTGCAAGAGACGTTGTTGGGATTTGGTACAATAGTAGTGCAGACATATGTGGGCGAGCTCGTCATTCATGACGTGCATCATCCGCAAAAGATCCAGAAACGTATGACCGCCATTCTGCGTGATTTAGGATATGTAGGAAGTAAGGCAACCATGCCTGTTAGCCAGTAAGTATGATTAAGCGAAAAAAACCAACTGTATTTCGTGCATTGCGCAGCCGTGGCTATACAAAGCCAATCCTGGGTCGCCGTAAGGCTGTGCCCGTGATCTCTGATAGTGGCGTGCCTCGCATTACCAACGATACCGTCTCGAAGCATCGCGAAGAAGTGTTGTCCGGCGCGCGAAAGTATATTTATCCGTTGCAACATTCCAGACACAAGATCGTTCTGATTAGTGTTGTTTTGCTTGTCGTTGTCGGGCTGTCTTTCATGACGTATACACTCTTATCTCTGTATAAGTTTCAGAACACATCAAATTTTACATATCAGCTCACGCGGATCATGCCGTTGCCTGTAGCTCGTGTAGATGGATCGTTCGTGTCGTATGAAGCATATCTGTTTGAGCTACGACACTACATACATTACTTTGAAAATCAGCAAGAAGTTGATTTTTCGACAGACCAGGGTAAAGCTCAGCTTGCCGAACAAAAGAAGCGCTCCATGGAGAAGGTCATCAATCAGGCTTATGTCCAAAAAATCGCTCAACAAAAGGGCTTGAGTGTCTCGCGCGACGAAATTGATGCGCAGCTCGATCTGTTGCGTGCTCAAAACCGTCTCGGTGTTGACAATAAAGTCTTTGAAGATGTGCTGCGTGATTACTGGGGTTGGACTGTCTCTGATTTTCGTCGAAGCATCGAGCAGGAGCTACTGGCGGCAAAAGTTATCGCGTCACTTGATACAGAGACCAAGGCACGGGCAGACGCAGCGCTTGCAGAGCTCAAGTCTGGGGTCGATTTCGCGGCTGTTGCCAAAAAATACTCAGATGACGTTTCGACAAAAGAAAAGGGCGGTGACTTTGGTGTAGCAATTAGTCAGACAGACCGCAATATACCGCCGCAAACAGTCTCTGCTATCTTTGCGCTCCAGCCTGGCCAGTACTCGGGTATCACCAATATTGGCTACGGTTTAGAAATCGTCAAACTCATGAGCAAAGAGGATGACAAGGCAAAGGCAGCCCGCATCTACTTTGCATACAAAGAGCTCAACACCTTTCTGAACGACCTCAAGTCACAGAAGCCTGCCACAGCCTACATAAAGACCTAAGACTTGAGACGTTGCAAACACGCATGATCTCTGTTAGAATTGCCTTTGTTCATGAGTGACGTATGTAGTGTGAACAACCAGTTTTCAGGGCTCGTGGTGTAGAGGCCTAACATGCCTCCCTGTCACGGAGGAGATCGCCGGTTCGAATCCGGTCGAGCCCGCCAAA
>CAYRPO010000059.1:0-2633 GCA_964426305.1 uncultured Candidatus Saccharibacteria bacterium | reverse complement strand
GATGTGTCTGACTCGCAAGCTTCGAACTACGTCGCGCGCATCCAAAATACCAACACTGCAAACACTGCCGACGGGCTACTCATTAACCTGGGAATTGCTAACGCCTCGCGTACTACTGGTAACTATTTTGTTGGCTTTGCTGGTGCCGGTACGGTAGCCGGTAAGATAGAGGGTGGCGCAAGCGCAGTGGCTTACACCACCGCAGGTGCTGACTATGCTGAGTACTTTAGGGCTCCCACAAGCGATATGCCGCAAGCTGGTGAGTTGGTCATGATGGACAGTGTGGTCGACAAGGGCGTCGAGCGAGCACGTGCGAGCACGTATTTGCCACTTGCTGGCGTCGTGTCCAGCAACCCAGGATTCATAGGTAATGGGCCGCTATGTAACGTCGACGACAAAAACTGCGACGCAAACTATGCCACGTACAATGCACTTGTGGCGCTCAGCGGGCAGGTACTGGCCAAAGTAAATACAAGCAATGGAGCCATTGCGCGCGGTGATCCGATCACAGTGTCTAGTGTAGCGGGTGAAGGAGCAAAGGCCGTTGACAGTGGCTATATAGTTGGCTATGCAATGGAGCCTTTTGCGGGCGGATCGGGAACGATCATGGTGCTTATACGCCCACAGTTCTATACCATGAATGTCGCACAATCATTGCAGGGCAACGGGATGAACATTACCGGCAATGCGGTAATTACTGGAGACATGAGCATTGGCGGTGCCCTGAATGTGTCTGGGCAAACGAACCTTACGTCTTTGACAGTAACGGGCAATGCACAATTTAGCGGCAATCTGACAGTACAGAACATCACTGCCGCGAATCTCACGATCAATGGGCATATTGTTACTGGCGGAGCTACGCCTACGGTTGTTGCTGGCGTGGCTGTGGGCGAGGCACAGAGCGAAAACAACATTGCTGCACCGGTTGCTTTGGTAGAAGGCAACGATACGGCCGGTACGATCACGGTGGTTGCTGGCGCACATACGGCTTTGGGTGAAATTGCGCGCATCAACTTCAGCGTTCCATTCACACAGAAGCCTCGCATTGTGTTTACGCCAGCAAACCGTAAAACTGCTACGCTGAGCGCGTACTATGACAGCAGCACGACAAGTGTAGATGGATTTAGTATCTTTGCCGCCGAGCCCCTAGAGGCTGGTCAGCGATACGAGTTTACCTACTTTGTGGTTCAGTAGGGGCGCGTGGACTTTCCACAGTAACACTAGATCCACAGGTTATCCACAATTTTACCCTGTAGCGCAGGCTATGAACACTTTTTTTGTGCAAAACTCTTGCAACATAAGCACAACTCAGGCACAATGTAGTTACAAACAAAAACGTCAAATGAATACGGTCGCTAGTGTTTAGGAATCTCGCAGCTTCTAAACAAACTAGGCGGCCGTATTTTTATGCCAAATCTTTTCATGCGACGGTCTGCGTGGTGCTATAATTTTTTGTATGAGTACCTATGCCACAAAAGACGATGTTGAAAAAATTGTAAATAAAGCCGTTGGCGACTTGGCTGAAATTATTGGCGAATTTGCAATGCAGGTCGACAAACGCTTCGAGCAGGTCGACAAACGCTTCGAGCAGGTCGACAAACGCTTCGATCGTATGGACGAGCGTTTTGATCGGCTCGAGGGTCGCGTAGCTAACCAGGAAGGTCTACAACACGAGACGAACCGGCGGCTTCACAGCATCGAAGATCGGCTAGAATCTATGAATGGCAATCTGAGCGCGCTCGAAGCCGATGTGAAAGAGCTGTATCGTATGGTCGCCGAGTTGCAGGCCATGCACAAAAAAGCTGGCAAACAGGAAGCTGCGGTGGAAAAACGAATCGCTCACATAGAAGCCTATGTTGCGGCTGTGGCTGCACATACCGGTATTCCATTTACACGAACAGTCCCCAAGGCCTCATAGCTGCGCTTGCGCGATATGATTGGGCGGTAGTAGTGTGTGCTTTTTGTGATCATTTTTCGTGACATGCCTCACAAAAATTGGTCACAAAAGGCACAGAAAAATACAGGGAGTCTGTGGAAAAATGCCAAAATGACGTAGGTTTAACAACATACTGAAGTACCAAAAGTACGTGAAGCGCAGCGATTCGAAAGGTGTAATGTAGCTAAAAACATAACATTATGTAGTCACAAAAATGCAAAATGTATGCGTTGTGATTGAATACACATTTGGGCTATAAGCCTCTTGCATAAGCGGTACGCATCTGTCAGAATGGTGGTAAGTTTGTCAAAAAGAACAAAACGCTTCGTACAGTTAAAAAGCCAAAAACGTTAAAACCCAGGTCTTTCCGCAAAAGACATGGCGTTCGACTAAAAAGAACATAAAACGTTAAAACAGTAACAAAAGCTTCAAAACTAACAGCGTTCGACAAACCGCCTTAAAACCAATCCAAACATAATCAAAAACGTGAATAGACTGTTCCGCACCAGTCAAAATCTTTCACGCACCCTTTGGTCTTTTGTAGTGTCCCTGTACAACACCTGTACAAGGGCATTTTTGCAACATGCAAAAATCAGCAAAAGACGACAGAGTAGGGTGCATTTTCCCATTGCCGCAAAACCCACCATCAGCACCAGAGCCACACTCTTGGCAGCCCTTGCTGTCGTGTTCGTCGCCC
>CAYRPO010000058.1:0-2739 GCA_964426305.1 uncultured Candidatus Saccharibacteria bacterium | reverse complement strand
CGTCACAATCTATGGCAATAACTGGCTTTTGCATGAGTTTCAGTATACATCGAATACGAGAGTATGTATCAAAAACAAAATGACACCCCTTTTTTTCGTGAGTGTCATTTTTGTTACCTTGCCAGTATATAAGCTGCAGTCCTACATACGTGGTTTGGTCAACGGGTGTTATTTTTTTAACCCATTGTTTGTTTTGTTCGCTTTTTTGGTTTTTGCCTATGGGCCAACAAAACAATGTTCCCTACTTTGCGCCGTTTTTTCCGTCACATTTTGGAAGCGTCATCTAGTTGTTGCTAGATTGCTTTCAATATATACCATTCTGCCAATAAACGTAAGGGGTATTGTGGATAACTGGTCGATTTTGTACAACATTATGAACTCCACCCCTGTAAGTGTGTCAACCATTTTTTGTACTTTACGCGCAAATTGCTCTAAAACCGCCTATTACATGTCGGCCGGAGCGTGATCGTTGCTTTTGCGAAGAGGAATCTCTTTGAGGAACAGTACGGCGACGCAAGCAACGATAAGTATGCAGGCGCCTAGGAAAAATACGCCTGCAATGGCATCTGCTAAGCCTATCTGTGCTACTTTGACAAAAACATGAAACGATCCTTCTATGACTTGGCGGGCCTGTTCGGGCAGTTGCTGCAAACTGGCAAGAATCTTTTGCTGGCCTGCTGGCGACAAGATTTGTTGCAGACTGTTGACGTCGAGTGACTGGCCTTTTGCGTGCATACTAACAACAAACGCGTTGTCCTGAATGGCCGAAATTTTTTGTGTCAGCTGATGATTCAGGTATGTACCCATGACCGCCACACCCACAACAGAGCCGATGCCTCGGAACAATTGTGCCGAAGAACTAGCAACGCCAAGCATTTTTTGCGGAAAGGCATTTTGCACAACCAGGTTAAACAACGGCATGGTGATGCCTATGCCGATACCAAGTGGGATCATACGTACGACTGTTTCGGCATACGTACTGTCAGCTGTCAGGGTCGACAGCCAAAACAGCGCACCGGTAGTCAAAAAGGCGCCAGCGACGGCTAGTTTTTTGTACTTACCAGTTCGCGAGATGATCTGACCCGACAATATGCTGGTAGCCGCCAACGAGAACACCAGCGGCAGCAATATGATTCCAGAGTTCGTTGCCGAAGCGCCTTGAACGATCTGCGCGAACAATGGAAGGTATATGATTGCACCAAACATGGCGATACCAATGAGAAACAGCATGATTACCGACACACGAAAAATGCTGTTGCCAAAGATACTAAGCGGGATGATTGGGTCTTCGTGTTTCGATTCCCAGTACACCAACACACTTAACAGCACGATCGCTGCTACAAACAAGCCTACGATCTCCCACGATGCCCACGGATACTTTACGCCACCCCAGCTAAGTGCAAGCAGTAGCGAGCCTAAGCCACCAGACAACAACGCTGCACCGCCGTAGTCGATCTTTTTGTCGGCACCTTTGGCAACAATTGTCGGCAAAAATTTGTATATGAGTCCATAGGCAACTATGCCAATTGGCACATTGATGTAAAAGCACCAGCGCCACGACAGATTGTCGGTCAAAAAACCGCCCAAAAGCGGGCCCACAACCGAGGCAATACCAAATACCGCACCGATGATACCCTGCCAGCGTGCCCGCTCGGCTGGCGCAAACAGATCGCCAATGACAGCAAAGGCACTGGCGAACAATATGCCGCCGCCAACGCCCTGCAATGCACGAAAGGCGATGAGCGATGCCATATTCCACGATGCACCAGTCAGCATGGAGCCAATCACAAAGATCAGAATTCCGGATAGCAACATTTTGCGTCGACCAAATATGTCAGACAGCTTACCGCTGATTGGTATGGTGATGGTCGATGTCAGCAAATACGCTGTTACAACCCAGCTCAGTTCCGACAGGCCGTTGAACTGCGACACAATGCGCGGTAACGCCGTGCCGACGATAGACTGGTCCAGCGCAGCCAGCAGCATGCCGGACATAACCGCACCCATAACAAACATTTTTTGACGCAAGCTTATTGTATGAAGCATAGTTCCCTTTTCGTTCTACTGTTGTCTTAATTAGTATGACACAACTCTAGCCGTCACGGTGAGGTAGCTAGTTTTCGTCACGCATGTCGCGCAAAGGACTGCGGCGAAGATTGACCAGGAGTGGCGGCAACGAACCTACAAGCGCCGCAACGTACACAACTGCCGCGATGATCATGAGCCGGCTGGAGTCGAAACCAACAAATACAAATTGTTTCTCAAAGTCTGTACCACCAAAAATCAGCAGGGCCGACGGCGTAACAATTGGACCAAAATGCTGGCTGAATATCTGAGCCGCAGCCCAGCCCATACCCAATGATGCAATACATACAAATGTCGCAAGTACAAACGTATACACTATATATACAAGGGACATATCAAGCCGGGTTGCACCAATTGCCCGAAAGACAGCGGTTTCACGACGACTGTCGGCGATAATTCGCCCAATGATTCCCATCATGACAAGACTAGAAAGGACTGCCAGGACAATCAGAGCAACTGTAAAGACTTTACTGAAGCCATTTTGGAACTCCTCGATTGCTGCAGCATTGTTGCCAAACGACGCAAATACAAAGTATTTGCCTTGCTTGACGCACGTATTTTCTGTGCTAATGGGGCCGCCGGTCGAAGACAGCACAACACCAGTCGGCGTCGATACTGCCGATACATCCTTACCCATGTCACATGACTGTTCGC
>CAYRPO010000057.1:0-2984 GCA_964426305.1 uncultured Candidatus Saccharibacteria bacterium | reverse complement strand
TTATTGTTTCTGTACCGATCGCAACAATTTTGTTCAAACGCAAAACATCACAATAGGTATCTTTTGCGCGGCGCTGTCTAGTCAAAGAGGGCGTATTGTAATTCTTCTTTTGGTTCAAAAACTTCTGAGAATCGTCGAACCAGGCCGTTCCGCGCAAGATGCAGCACGGTGAACTCGGGCTCTGGAAACATATTTTCATATCGCACTCGCAGTGCGTGTTGCGAAGCATCGAATTGCTCACGCGTATAGACCCCGTAGTCTTCGTGCATGACCTGTGTTCCTGTGCGCAGCAAGTCGACGAGTACTGGCGGTAACTTCTCGAGCATTCTGACAAAGCGTGCTTCAGGTACCTGTTGCTCTTCATACGTTCGCAGGAGCATTGCGGTATATAGTGGTAGCTCATTGCATACCTCGTCAAGTCGCGAATGTTCTGTGGTTGCTTTTGTCTGTAGTTGGTCGTCTGTAAGTATAAATGTCGCCGTGTCCCCGGTCTTGAGCTCTACCAAATCATGTACGATACAAAACTGTACGATCAGCCCGGTGTCCATTTCCGGGAAGTATCGAGCTGCGATCTCTTGTGCTATGAGCGCAACCATAAAGCTATGTTCAGCATCGTTTTCACGGGTTTCTGGTGTATAGCGAGGCACACGCTCGATTTGCGCAAAACGTATAGCGGCATCTGCAAGAACCATGACATCATGCTCGATTCTTGCTGCTATCTCTTGCCTTATATCGGCGCTAAAATTTTGGTCAAATTCAAATACCTGCGGACAAATTTGTTCGCTCATTGCATAATTCCTTTCAAGCACATTAACAGCTTATTTGCGTAGTCTACATGTTTAAAATGCACAGAAATAGAAATTATGAATTGAGTCAAATTGATTTATACTACATGTATGCAAGGAGCTAACATGCATTACATCGAAAAGCACATACTAAAGACGCTGTGCTATTGCAAATGGGCGCGCTTTCGAGACATGAAACCAAAAAATGTCGACAGCAATTTGTATAACTATCATCTAAAGCTACTTATGAAGGACGAGATGATCGAAAAACTTCCTGGTAGGGGATATCGCCTGCTGCCAAAGGGTATGCGCTTCATAGATCATGTGAGCATCAAGAATGTCGAGCCTCGTTTGCAGCCGAAACTGTTGACCAAAATTGTATCGATTAACTCAGACAACGAGATACTGCTGTGGCCAAAGCATAAGCAGCCATTCATAGGCCAATGGTCACTGCCGAGCGGCAAGATGCATTACGACGATTCGTCGGTTGAGCATGCGGTTCGTCGAGAGATACGCTACATGACCTTAGATGAACCAAGAAATTTGCAGCATCGGGGTATTGTTGAATTTCAAGCAGCAATTGCTGGCACGATTGTTTCGCACACGATTGCGCATGTATTCACCGCATCGCTTACAAATGTTCGGCATGACTTTACAAAGTCAATTCCGCTCGTCCATGTACCAAGTCTTATGTTGTCGCCAGGTACAAAAGAAACAATTGAAGCTACATATGGCCATAGTACATTTTTTTACGAAAAATATGACTTTGATCGATCGGCGGACCTGGAATTGTCTGCAAAATCAGAAGATCTTTGATACTATACATAGCAACTATAGTGCTGCAATTTTCCCAGAAATGAATATAGCCAATACATGAAACACAACAAGAGCAACCCCCGCACAGTGTCTGCGCATACCAAGCAAAAGCCTACAATGAAACGCAGATTACTAAAGCTTCTAATGTCTCTTGTGCCGCTTGTTCTTTTGTATTGGATATTTGCCGTCAAGATACCTTCAGAAGTTAGCTATAGTGAAGTATGGGCATCGGTAACGGCACTGACTTTTGGCGAAAATCTGGCATTGCTATTCGCTGGCCTGTTGACAATTGTGGTGTACGGTTGGACATCGGCAACGGTACTACCAGGCTTGTCACTTCGAAAAGGCACACAGTCTGCGGTTTCTGGACAGATGACATCGGTCGTTTTGCCGCCGCCGATTGACCTGGTTATACGGTTTAGCATGTATAAAAGCTATGGTTTTTCGGTAGATAAGTCAACCATTGCAGTAGGTGTCGCTGGTATTGCCCGGTACTTTACCGTATTTGCCTTGCCGCTCATGGGGCTTGGCGCCTTAATCCTTGTCGGTCAAGGCACCGAAGACTACGGTATGTGGCTACTGGTTGGTGGGGCATTGTTTGGGTTTGCTTTATGGTTGATGCGACTAGTTCTGATGAGTGATCGATCGGCACGTGCTGTCGGTCGTGTTTTACAAAATATAATCACTTGGGTACTCAATAAACTACATCGCACCTTAAAACGAGATATTGTTGCAATTGTGGCGGATTTTAGCTCACGTACACGAGCTGTTGCAATCGGCAACTTTCGGCCCATAGCTATATCAAATATTGCCTGGAGCCTGTCGTGTTACTTTGTGATGTTGCTTTCAATTCGGTTCTGTGGCATTGACGCCAGCATCTTTAGTGCTGCATATGTACTGCTGATTACCGGCTGCATGTTACTGTTGAACGCCTTTCCGATCACGCCAGGTGGTATTGGTGTTACCGAAGCAATTCTGGTTGCATTCATACCATTTCCAAGCGAACAAGTGCAGGCGGCATTTTTGTCGGCGTTATTTGTCTACAGGATTTATACATGGCTCCTGCCTCTGCCTGTTGGCGGGATTGCCTACTTCACATGGCGTCATCAGCAAAAAGGAAAGAAGAGCGTCTAATGTGCTGAGGCCGTATGGAACCGGCTTACCGTGTCGCTAATACTTCCTCGAAGCGTTGCCTGTCGAAGCCAAGAATTTTCTCCATTGTGCCGTCTTCGTCTTCGATCGTACTAAACGGGACGCCCATCTGTCCGCTGAGACGTATCATGTTTTGCGCAGCAATCGGGTTCTCGTCAACATTGTAGTTTGTATATGCAATCGATTTTGAGCTAAGCCAGTTTTTCAACATGACACAATACGGACAGGTTG
>CAYRPO010000056.1:1381-3269 GCA_964426305.1 uncultured Candidatus Saccharibacteria bacterium | reverse complement strand
TCACGCTAGACGATGGGACCGTCTACGTATGTGTACGTTCTGATGCAAAAGTACGCAGGCTAGACTACCATATTTTTGGCCGCTCGTCTACCTCTGTTATGATTGCTTGCCTTTTGCAAAAAAACAATTCATACTAAGAAACAAGCAATAGCGAAATAAGGTGGGCATAGTAAACCAAAGATGTTTGGTCTAAACAAAACTGATAGTTCAAAGGCGCCAGAAAGTGAATTGGCGCGCAGTTTGCGTGATGAAAAAGCACGTTCGGACCTCATATTAAATTCCATCGCCGACGGCGTCATACTCATAGACACCAACCGTGCCATACAGCTGCTGAATGCTGGCGGTTCAAAGATCATCGGCTGGGAGCCGAGCGATGCTATCGGGCTCGACTACAAGATGGTGCTCAAGCTTGTCGACGGGAAAAACGAACCATATACCCAACGCACTGACCCATTTGAGCGAATTTTTATCGAACTTGCAACTATACGCGACAACAGCGCCAACCTCGTGACTAAAAGTGGCCGCATTTTAGCGCTGAGCCTTAGCGTGAGTCCTCTGGTAAACAGCAACAACGAAGTAACCGGTGCGGTTGGAATTTTTCGTGATATTAGCGAAGAGCGAAAAGCCGAACAGCAACGTGCCGAATTCATTAGTACTGCCAGCCACGAAATGCGAACACCTGTTGCGGCAATCGAGGGCTACCTGGCACTGGCCATGAACGAACGTGTCGCCCGAATCGACAGCAAAGCGCGCGATTATCTCCAAAAGGCCCACACCAGTACGCAGCACCTTGGAAAACTATTTCAAGATCTGCTCACGAGTGCAAAAGCAGAAGATGGACGATTACAAAACCATCCGACAGTAGTTGAGATGGGGGACTTCTTACAACAATTAACCGAAGATGTCCGTTTTACTGCCGAAAAGAAAAATTTGCTACTCAACTACATGATCGGCGCAAGCGATGGCGACGTAGTCGATGCTGGCAACGAAAGTAATGTCAAGCTTGTTCGGCCGCTATACTATGTTCATGTCGACTCCGACCGTTTACACGAAGTTATAATCAATTTGTTTGACAACGCCATCAAATACACTGAAAGTGGCAAGATAACGATCGGTCTGGCTGGTGACGATACGGTCGTACAGATTAGGGTACAAGACACTGGCAGCGGCATTCCAGCCGACGACATACCGCACTTGTTTGAGAAGTTTTACCGGGTTGACAGTTCGACAACACGCACGATTGGTGGCACAGGTCTTGGGCTGTTCATTTGTCGAAAAATAGTTGAACTGTACGATGGGCGTATCTGGGTAGAAAGCACATTGGGGCAAGGGAGCATCTTCTATATCAATCTGCCACGATTGTCGACCGAAAAAGCCCGAAAATTACAGGCCGAAGAATCAACAAAGCGTATGACCGCTATGCCCGAGCAAAACGCTACAACAGTATAGGCAAAAATCATCTATGACATGCTACAATACCACTAACAAACATAAGCATCATACGACAGAGAAAGAAGTAGCGCACCATGGCTAAGATAATGCTCGTCGAAGACGACAACAACCTACGAGAAATATATGGCGAACGGCTACTAGCCGAAGGGTATACGATCGTCTCGGCAGCCGATGGCGAAGAGGCGCTCGCGCTCGCCGTCAAGGAACGCCCTGATCTGATCATAAGTGATGTTATGATGCCCAAGATTAGTGGCTTCGACATGCTG
This sequence comes from uncultured Candidatus Saccharibacteria bacterium, assembly GCA_964426305.1. Lineage (GTDB taxonomy): Bacteria > Patescibacteriota > Saccharimonadia > Saccharimonadales > CAIOMD01 > CAYRPO01. The sequence goes on along the minus strand of CAYRPO010000056.1, from coordinate 1,551 downwards.
GACATCTTACGCCAAACACCAGAAACCAAATACACCAAAATCATTATGATGACAGCGCTCAGTCAGCTCGAGGACAAAGACCGGGCCAACAAACTCGGCGCCGACAAATACCTCGTCAAAAGTCAGGTAACGCTGGAAGATGTTGCACGTGTCGTACACGACATACTCAA
>CAYRPO010000056.1:0-1281 GCA_964426305.1 uncultured Candidatus Saccharibacteria bacterium | reverse complement strand
ATGCGGCGGCGGCCGTAGAAGCAATCATGACTCCATCTGCACCCACGACTGGACCAATGCCAGCACAGGCAGCTCCACCTATAGAGCCGACCCTGCCGCAGCCTACTAGCGACTCATCAGTGCCTAGCACTATGGACAACACAGATGGCATTCCAGACATGGCTTCAACGCGCAAAAAAGTTATTGCGCCAATCCACAACCCAGAAGAAGCACCTAGTATTTATCAGCTCTACGAAAAAGAGATGGCCGAGGAAGCGGCAAGCACAGCAACAGCAAACGAGAATACCATCATTGCGGCACCGCCAAATCCCATCGCAAACGCTTCACAAGATTCCTCACCACCCCCGCTGGAAACATTTGACCCAACCAGCTTGGGCAGCGTACAGACTGAGGATCAATCAAGTAGCATAGCGCCAGCAGCCGCACCGCCCGACTCAACCACGCCACCCGTTCCTGCTGCACCGGCCGTAACTCCAGCAGTAAACACCACACCAACGACACCAGGGTCTACGTTAGATCCAAACCAGATCGCTCTGTAGTACGGTGCACGTAGCGTATGCGATACAATGTACGTATGCGCATCAATAAGTTTGTCTCTCAGTCAAGCCACCTGTCACGCCGTGCCGCCGATATCGCGATACACAATGGTCGCGTACACGTCGACGGGCGTGTCGCAAACGTTGGTGACACAGTAAGCGACGACAACGTAATTACACTAGACGGCACACTTCTGCGCGCGACTACAGCCCACACCACAATCATGCTTCACAAGCCAGTTGGGTACGTCTGTAGTCGAGATGGACAGGGGAGTAAGACTATATATGACCTACTCTCAAGCGACCTACAACAACTGAATCCTGTCGGTCGCCTCGACAAGGACAGCAGCGGACTATTGCTCTTAACAAATGATGGTACTCTAGCGAACAAATTATCTCATCCACGATATGAAAAAGAAAAAGTCTACATTGTCACACTCGACAAACCACTAGACTTACACAACAAGCAAGCAATCGAGAAAGGCATACCACTGGGCGACGGCATCAGTAAACTTCAGCTCAGCCTTATTCGCCGCGACGGCACAGTGTGGCAAGTGAACATGCACGAAGGTCGCAATCGACAAATCCGCCGCACCTTTGCAGCGCTCAACTACGAGGTTACGTATTTACACCGTACTCAATTCGGACCATATGTCCTCGGTGCACTACCCCTGGGTGATTTTCAGAAGATTGAGCCACTCATATACCATGATCCTCCCTTGGTCGTGGGGCCAAATGGCTCGTT
>CAYRPO010000055.1:0-3920 GCA_964426305.1 uncultured Candidatus Saccharibacteria bacterium | reverse complement strand
GCACTTTCGGAGAGCTTTTGAGTGGGGGGCTGGGTGCTGTCGTACGGTGGTTTTGATGCCTCGGACTGTAATGCGGCGCTTGCGGCACGCATACCTCGTGAAGCGTCGGGCTGTAGATATTTTTGCTGATGTAATGTGGTACTAGGTTGTGGTGCTGGTGTCGCCTGGGCGCCGTTGAGTGTCGCCTGTCGAATAGCATCTTCTACTTGGGCACGTGGCGATGCGTATGTCTGACGTGAATAGTCAACTATATTGGCTGTGTGGTCGTTTTGTGTGGGCGGTATATTGAGCGTCATGGCCGAGAACGGAGCAGCCTTTTCGCCTGCGATACTCAGGCTTGCTACAAAGTGGCGATTCTGGAAATTGCTTAGATCAGCCGCCTCGAACTGTGGCTCGAAGTATTTGATCAAAAATGGACTATCGTCTGGACTAACACGGAACGTGATCATGCTGCCAACGTTGCCAAAAACAGCGTTACGTACTGATTCTTCCATTTGTGATATATATTGATTGGCCACAGTAAGATTGAGGCCATATTTGCGGGCTTCGCTTAATATGACCGCGAAACTATCAGTCGCAAAGTTTTGAAACTCATCGACATATAGGTAGAATGGTCGTCGATCCTCGATCCGCGGTATATCTGAACGGCTCATGGCTGCAAGCTGAATCTTGGTCACGAACATTGCTCCGAGGATCGCAGCATTATCTTCGCCGATGAGGCCCTTTGATAGATTGATGATAATAATTTTGCCTTCGTCCATCGCTCGCCGAATATTGACGGCACTTTTTGGCTGACCAATGAGGTTACGTATAAGTGGATTGGCTGTAAAAGCTCCAACTTTGTTGAGTACTGGCGCTACCGCTTCACTCGCAAACTTGTCGTTCCAGCTTGCGAACTCTGTAACCCAGAAGTTTTTGACGACAGGGTCGTCTATGTGGCGAATAACGTCATCGCGGAATTTTTTGTCGGTGAGCATGCGGGTGATGTCTAGCATGGTTGAGTTTGGGTAATCTAGCAGCGCGAGCAACGTAAATCTCAATATGTACTCGAGTCTGGGGCCCCAAGAGTCGAACATGCGCTTCATAACGCCCACTAGCTCGCTACTCACCTGGCCCTTTGTTGCTGAATCAGTGATCTCTAGAGGATTGAACGCGACTGGAAAATCGTGGTCTGCTGGGTTGAAATATATGACGTCCTTGATCCGCCTCTCGGGTATGTAGCGTATGACACTAGTTGCATAGTCGCCATGAGGATCAATAACGGCAAAGCCTTGATCATAGTAAATGTCTGACAATGTTAGTAACTCGAGCAGGCCAGATTTGCCTGTTCCGGTTTGGCCTAGTATGTACAAATGTCTGCCCCTGTCGGCACGCAAAACGCCGAACATCGAATTTGATCCACGAAAATTTGTCACTCCAAACAAACTTATTGCATCTTCGGCGTGCTGTCCATAGGTGGGTAGCGTTGCTGGCGGTTCGGCTGTCTTGGTGGTTGCCCAAACAATATTTGGAGTTTCTACGCTTGTATGTGGTAGATGGAACAAACTGGCAACTTCCTCAATATTTAATATGAAGCCTTTATCGCTAAAACTACGTAGCTGATAGTCGGCCAGGCGGTTCGCTTCGAAACTGGGGTATTTGCTTTGGAACCCATTGAGATTGGTTGTATTGAATTGCTTGAACGTGCCGACCATGGCCTGCATCCGTAAGCGTGCAGTTGTTTGATCATTTCCTGCATACAAGATACGTATTTTAACTTGATATCCGAGTTTGCGGCTTTTTTCTTCGATGGCAGTGACGCGCGTTTTGTCGCGCTCGGTCATCTCGTATGTACTTTTGCCGTTGGTCGTCTCGGGCGGCTTAAATAAGGCGCCAAATGCCTGCCCTACGTAGCTGAGTCCAACAAGCCCGGCATTCGACAAGCTACTGCCCCTCCCCGAGCGTATACGAGCCGCCATGCGACTACTCTGGCGATGCCAGTCATCGCTAATCGGGCGTACTATACACTGTACCCACATCTCTTCATTGGGTTGCTCGAGCTTGGAAAGTGTCGCCGTAATGGCAGCAAGAGGATCGACCTCGAAACTGGGAAATGTTTTGATTGGCAGTGTTTCGTGATCGGTCAAAACCAGCTCACTTGTGTATATAACGCTTTGCGGCATCTTGCGGTTTGCATAGTCCTCTTCGGCCAACCGAATTTGCGCAGTTGGGTATTGAGCATAGATTTGACCTTCGACAAACGCCTGCAAATGTTTAGGAAGCCATACATAAAAGCGTATGCGCTGACCAATTGAAGCGAGTTCAAACGAGACATGCTCTTGGCCTGCAGTACCGTCGCGCCACAACTCTTTTTTGGGTCGCAAAATGCCGTGCAATGCAGCAAACATCTGCTCCGCCGACAGTTCTTTTTTGTCGTTGGTTCGCGGGATTTCTAGAATCAGAAGTATGGTTTCAACGTCTGAGGATGTCACTAGTGCAGTACTCTCTGATTAATCACAACCTTTATTATAACCCTTTTGTAGGGAAATGTACGCCTTCGTCTGTGTGCCTGTCGTTTAGGCTAGGTCGGCTAGTGCGTACGTCGCTTTTGCGACTCGTTTGAACTGAGATTTGCCCTGTAAGTTGAGCAAAATAGTTGTCTCTTTGACATGGCGGTGCTTGAGCACACGCTTGACGATTTCGTCGCGATGCAACGGCTCTCCTGCTTCTTCCAGCACTTCGGTGATCATGTCTGCAACGGTACCTTTTTTGTAGCCCCACTCCTGCAGGGCATAAATACCACGACCAATCAGTACAAATCGCTTGTCCTTGATAAGCTCGTTGTGGATTGCTTGAGTAGTAACTTCTTTGCGCTTGAAGTCTGAATCACGGATTGCTTCGGCGATTTCATTGAAATGCATGTGATTTCCACGTTCACTCAGGATGACATAGATCTTGTCTCGGATGTTTCGCGGATTTACCATCGGCCATTTTGTGAGACCCCATTGACCATTCAGGTGTGCAAGATTTTTCGAAATACTAGCCAATGCAGCGACATGCGGGCTGTCGTCGGATCCGAGTGCCTCTGCTACAGCGGTAATGCTCGTTGGTTTGCCGATTTTCTTGACAGCATCGGTGATCTTGCCTACAAGTTCGCGAATTTTCTTTTCATCGTGTATTGATCGGGTGCCGATGGCGTTATGAAAATGGTCGCTTTCTTCGATGACAGCGACATGTGGGGCCAGTTCCGACAAAAATGCCAAACGCGCTTGCTCGACCTTACTTGCCTTTGGTCCTAGTTCGCCAACAAGGTCGCTAATGCGCATGACATGGCCGTGCGTTCTGAGCGATTCGAGTAGTGAAGCCTCTGTTTCAGCAATCATGGGCAGGCTACCAGAAGCAGCGGTTGTCTTGAGGCGAGTGATGACAACTTTTTCTAGCTGTCGTACACGCTCGCGTGTGATACCAAGCAGTTCGCCGATTTGTTCCAATGTCTCGCGACGGTCGTATAGGCCGTAACGTCTGGCAATGATTTCTCGCTCTCGCTCTCGCTCGATAGACGACAATACCCCTTTTACCACGATATCGGTATCGAGGTCGGCGGATTTTGCAGTCTGTTTGGCGGTCGGCATGGTACGTATCTCCTTAGCGTGCTATATGAATGTAGAAGACGAAGGCGTCTTGTGTTTTGTTAATAGTATAATAAAACGTATTGTATGTCAACAATATGAATCTATAAGTTATTGTAGCACATAGTAGACATTTCATCATAAAAAAAGCATGGAAAGCTGCTATAACCTAGCATAAGCTTTTTGACAAGGGTTATTTTGGTTGATTTTAGACACAAATTGTCTACTCGTGTGGACGATTACAGCTAAGCCGCAACAAAGTCACGAAATTTTCTGTGTTTTTGATATTTTTAAATAATTCTTGTACTTTTG
>CAYRPO010000054.1:0-3962 GCA_964426305.1 uncultured Candidatus Saccharibacteria bacterium | reverse complement strand
TAAATACATCGTTTAAACTCAGCATACGCTGGCTATGCTCAACCTTTGGGAATGCCTCACTTACTTGGCTGCCGACACGTTGCGTTGGCGAATCGGGAGTTATAAGACTTGGGTCTTCTTCTTCGATCTGCTTGAGCTCTGCCAGCAGACCATCCCATACGGCATCATTTACGGATGGAGTATCGAGCACATGATATTCATACGAGTACTGATTGATCAGCGCTCGTAATTTAGCTGCACGGTCAGCAGTGCTCAAAGTAAGCTCCTATATGCCATATACATAAATACCGTTGCGTACAAAAAGAACACCGCCGACAGTCCCACTAGTACGACAATCACGGCGACTGGCAACAGTACTGCAGTTACAAACAAAACGCTTAAATACACTACAGCCGCAAGCAATATGAATCCAAAAAAACGAAACAACACTTGCAGGCGCCTGCCTTTTGTCAAGAGCCTCGCTTTGCGGATCGTCTTGAGTGGTGTCATGCCTGGCAGTGAAATGATATACAGCGCAGGCCAGGTGCACAAAAGCCAATATATTGTCAACGAGGCCAGCAATATACTGATGATAGTTACAATGAGCAGCTCCGGTTGCCCAGCTGCGACGGTTGCGGCATTATCGAGTATGGTGCTTGCCAAAGACAGCGGAATCGTCATCAATGTCAGTAGCAAAATAACCACAGAAAAAGCCACAAATGCACCGGTCCCCTCGAAATATGCATCCCGAATTCGAACCGTTTTCAGATCATGTAGACGTCGCAATGACCATGTAATTGCTAAAAAAACGAGCATGGTCAAGATTATTTGCAAGACCGCTGTTGCGGTATCCTGCGCCATGAGCTGATTATTCGTCAATACGCCCGTCATTAGGAGCGTACCGTGTTCGAGCAGACCAGCGTCTGCACCAATTTTTGCGGCAATCTGATCTCGCAGCTGCGCCGACGACACGCTAAGCGCAAAGCCCTGCGTAACAACAAAATACAAAATTATATATACAGCAACAATACCCAGGAGAGTCCTACGAAATATGCCGATCTCGCTGGCCGCTTGAGACATCAATTGCCATAGCGTTGGCAGTTTTGGCTTTTTTGTTTTGTTTTTCGTGGTACGTCTCAACCACAGGACGGGCATATGCAACTTCTTTTTGTTCGGCAACTTCATACCTATGCTTTTTCGCCCATCTGACGCAGTGCCGCAATACGATCTTCAATAGGTGGATGTGTGCTGAATAAATTACTAAGAGCTTTCTGGCTTAATGGATTTGCAAAAAACAGGTGTGCTGTTGATGCGCTCTGTTTGGTCATCACCGAGCCGTGCTGTGCAATTTTTTGAAGAGCACTTGCAAGCCCTTCGGGATAACGCGTCGTGAGCGCACCCGTCGCGTCGGCCAAATACTCACGTTTTCGCGAAATGGACAACTGGATTAATGTTGCTGCTAAGGGCGCCAAGATCAGAGCAATAACCGTCGCCACCATAACGATGGGGTTGTCGGTAGGGCTCGATTCGTCATCGGAGCGACCCCAAAAGAGTGTGCGTAGTACAGTATCTGCAACCAACCCAACCGCTGCCACAAGCCCAAAAGCAATCATGGACACACGAATATCATAGTTCTGTACATGCCCAAGTTCATGAGCCAGGACTCCCTCTAGCTCTTGTTTATTCATAATCTGCAGCAAGCCTGTGGTGACCGCTATAGATGCATGTTGCGGATCACGACCAGTCGCAAAGGCATTTGGCGCAGGATCATCAATCACATACACCCCGGGCATCGGTATACCTGTCGTGATACACAGATTCTCGACAATCCGCCACAGCTCAGGAGCGTCCTTCTTCTCGATCTTAACGGCATTACTGATAGAGAGAACTGCCGCAGCGGACCCAAAATAGCTCCATAGCACGTAACCAACGGCAAATACCAATGCATACACGACGATCGCATAGCTGCCAACCAACCACGCCGCAACAAAAGCAATCAGCGAGATAAGCAGTAAGAACAAGAACATGAGCAGCGCTGTTTTGCGCTTATTGGCGTCAATCTGACTATACACACAGGCCTTCTTCTTTAGAAGTTTACTGCAACAGGGTTCTGGACAGCGGCATTTTCAGCTTCATCTAGCTCAAAGAACTCGCGCTCTTTGAATCCGAGCATGCCAGCGAACAGCGTATTTGGAAAGACCTTGATCTTAATATTCAGGTCTCGGGCGGAGCCATTATAGAATCGACGAGACGCCTGGATCTTATCTTCGGTGTCAACAAGTTCTTCTTGTAGATGTCGAAAGTTCTCGTTGGCTTTTAGATCTGGATATGCTTCTGCTACCGCAAACAAACTTTTAAGCGTGTCTGACAGCATGTTTTCGGCTTTTGCTGTTTCAGCTGGGCCTTGGGCATTCATAGCACTGGCGCGAGCCTCAGTAACTTTCTCGAACACACCGCTTTCATGTGCAGCATAGCCTTTGACAGCGTTCACAAGATTTGGGATCAAATCGTAACGTCGTTTCAATTGAACGGTTATATCGCTCCAGGCTTCTTCAACACGGACGTTCAGTTTTACCAAACCGTTATAGACAGCGATCAAGTAAAACGCTAGCAATACAATCAAGCCTAATACAATCCAAAGAACAATCATCATCTTTCTCCTTTAGCTTATGGACTTTTATCAGTATATCATTTTGCTTACGCAAAAAACTCCAATATCGTCTGGTGCGCGGGGCGGGAATCGAACCCGCACGCCCTTCCGGGCACAACATTTTAAGTGTCGCTTGGCTACCAATTACAACACCCGCGCAGAATTTACCCCTTTATTTTTACCACGATGAGTGGGTTGAAGGCTATGGCAATTTGGGCAAAGTATTCTAAGATTCTCTATTCTGTTATCATCATGCCTGCCGTTAATGTGATCTAGCTCCAGTGGTATGCGGCCGTCTTCGCTACGTTCCGCCCAGCCACATAGCTCACATGACTCCTGTTTCATGCCTGCCAAGAATAGTCTTTTTTTTAATTTATAGCTTTGTGTTGATCTACCTTCTACAAGAACTAGCTCGAGCGCGATCGCTGGCTTTCGGGGATCAAATGTCCATTCCCTATTCCATCCTTTGCCCATAAAATGTGTCGTGTCAAGGCGTAGTTGCTGAATGCGTTTCTTAACCGCCTCATAGTTGCCCCCAGCTGGCACCAGCCCTATCAGAAGAAGCACATTTCTATAGCTCCTGGAAACGGCAACGGCGTCAATTAACTGTTGGTCGCTCCAAGATCGTTTAGATGGCATACGCACATGATAGCACCTGCATTTGCCTGTTCCAATATGGCAAACATGCAGTTAAACATACAAAGACAAAATCAAAGTTCGTTCATATCGCATTCATGCTACTTATGGTAAAAATAGAGTGATGTTCCCAAAAATATGTCCCGTTTGTTCACAGCACACACTATCGCATGATGAAGATTATGTATTGTGTACGAGTTGCCCCATATGCAAAACACCCCTGTCTGTCTGGCAAAAACCCATAGCATGGGCAGCGACAAAACAGTGGTGGTGGCGCTTGCTGATACTCTTGTGGTTTTTGTTCATCTTCGCTCAGTGCATTGGTCCGACGGCAGCATCGCAGAATCTGCTAACAAATCCATTTGCAGTAATTGACCTCGGGATCTACGAGCTCGGCCATCTTCTCTTTTCACCATAAGGACCACAAAAATCCAGTGCCGACTTACCACCTCAACATCGAAACTACATAAAAAAGAGCCCGGGGGCTCAAATTGCTTTTGGAGGCACCTACGGGTAACGCTCCCGTCTACGCAGTTTTGCAGACTGCTGCCTAACTTCTCGGCCAAGGCGCCATACCTAAAAAATTATACCCCATGCCCACTCTAAACGCACCCCAAAAATCCCACAGAATCACTACCCGTGAGACCATATATAAAAAATATGCCTCAATCGGGTATACTGACTTTACCGTAATAGT
>CAYRPO010000053.1:0-4257 GCA_964426305.1 uncultured Candidatus Saccharibacteria bacterium | reverse complement strand
CTTGGTCATGTAAGGCCTACTTTCATAGATGGAATCATGCACCAACACGAACGAACATAGTTGCATTAAAGCAAGAATATGAGCTTATTGCAAAATAAAATAGACTGTGTTTTCTGGACGGGCTTGTTTTGTGCTGTAGTTGCTACTTTGACATACATGTTATGATATATATGTTTTACTCACGAGAGCGAGGAGACCCAATGTTCTTGATCAACGGTCAGGTCAGTTACCTGGAGCTAGGCTTGGGATGTATGGCCCTTACCCTGGGGATGCTGTGCCTCAGCATTGCATATCGTGACGGCGCATACCGCTGGTCTGGTGCAGCGATCACACTGTGCATGATCGCGTTGGTTGTCGCCACGACAGCAACGATCATGACGGTCATGGAGCCGCCACTGCAGTATGCTGAGAACGGTGGGCGACCGGTTGCTCTTGTGCTCTGGACAGGGGCTTGCTTCTTCTGGGCCCTGGCTGCTGCTGCATATGCGTCGCACAGACGCAGTGCGCGCGAGTACGAGTAGGCATCATGTGCGCCCCTGCCCTTAAAGCCAATGCTTTTGGGCAGGGGCGCTTCTCATTTGGTCACGAGTGGTATTGTCGCGCTAGGCGTTTGCTCGTTGTTTTTTGACTGAGTTGGTGAGCTTGCGACAGGCTAGCGCTTCGCATTCTTTTTTGGCATCTGCATACATCATCTGCTCTGGTGGTGTTTTTTGCGTCCAAGCACTTGGACCACGTAGTGCCCCAACGACACCCAATTCGCTTGCTACTTTGAGGTAGCGGATGGCGTCGATTACGACACCGGCGCTGTTCTCGCTGTCTTGTACTGACAGTTTGACGTCAATGGTAACTGGCGCGTCACCAAAACCCCGGAGTCGCAAGTTAAAGTAGGCAACTTTGTTGTCCTGTAGGTATGGCAAATATGTGCTGGGACCGGCAAACAGACTATGCTCGGGTACGGGTATGCCTCGAATGTCGTTTTGGGCACGGATGACGTTTTCTTTGCTTTTCTTTTTGCTGGCAAGTCGTGACTGGACCATCATGTTGTTAAAGTCGCTATTGCCACCGATGTTCAGCTGCTGATGAAAGTCGACAATCAGACCCCGGTCAAATGCGAGCTCCTGCAGCACTTGGCTCAGCACGCTGGCGCCTAGTTGTGAACGCATATCGTCGCCGATGATCGGCAGACCGGCATCGATGAACTTTTGCTCCCACACAGGATCGCTGGCAATGAACACGGGTATACAGTTTAAAAATGCTACACCGGCATCGATTGCGGCTTGGGCGTAAAATTCGGTTGCTTCTTGCGAGCCAACCGGAAGATAGTTGATCAGCAAGTCGGCTTTGCTGCTTTTTAACGATTTGACGACATCGACTGGCTTGACCTTCGCGACACGAAAACCAAGGTCTTCGGGCTGTTCAAGCATGTGGCTCGAGACACCGTCGAGTACGTGTCCCATCTCGACAATCGGTCCAGCAGGAACGTTTGGCTGGAACACGCGGGCACAGTTTGGTTTTGCAAAGATTGCTTCGCCAGCTGGTTTACCAACTTTGCGGCTGTCGACATCGTATACAGCAACGACTTCGATGTCGCTTGGTCTGTAGCCGCCAATGTCGGCAAACATGACACCAGGTATGTCGGTGCCATCTGCATTTTTATAGTATTCGAACCCCTGATACAGTGACGAAAAGCAGTTTCCTGCCCCAACGACTGCAACTTTGATTTTTGGCATATACCCTCCATTACATTTGATGTACAACAAGCATAAGTACATATGTATTATAAAGCAAACTTATATAAAACATAAACAAAATGTATACATGTTATAATTAATACTTATGGATCACCGATACAAAAAGTTTCTTACACTTGTCGAAGCCGGAAGCTTTTCGGCTGCTGCGAAACAGCTGCGCGTTAGTCAGCCGGCTATGACCATTGCCATTGCGTCGCTAGAGCGATCTTTGGGCAAGAAGTTGTTGCTTCGAAAAAAACATACTGTTCAGCTGACGGCAGATGGCGACATTGTACTGCGTGCCGCCAAGGCCGTAGACCACGAGATTGAACGTATGCATGCAGCACTGCGCACGAGCGCCATGAAGCGTCGTGTGCATGTCGGGCTTATAGACAGCATTGCTCATTTGTTGTTTGCTTCAGCCGCCGACAAATCGGTGCTAGAGAACATAGAGATAATGGTCGACAATTCACGGCGTATTATGCAAGATCTGGCCGACAAAAAAATCGATTACGGATTGATCACCGGACAGCCAGCGCCGCTGCCAAGTGATTTTACGATTCACAAACTGCACGACGAGCCGTTTGTGTTTGTTGCCTCACCTGCCCTTGCGCCCGCCAAGCCGGTGACTGCAATTTCAAACTGGCTGGCGTTTAACCAGGACTCGACAACCTATAGGCATTTTGTGCGGCAGTTTAAAAAAGCCGGCCTGCAGGTAACCCCCACCTTTTATTCGACAAGTCTTGATTTGCTAAAAGACATGGCGATCGCTGGTAATGGCGTAGCACTACTACCGTACCATTTTGTCGAAGATGCGTTGCAAAACAAGCTGCTTCAGGTGGTAAAAACAGAAGCTTTGTATCGCCCAATCTGGGCTATTTCGCGCCGCGACGAAACGACTGTGAGCGGACTGACAGCGCTGACGACACAGGTCGAGACATTGTTGTCACACAAAAACTCATAAGTCACTTACTGTATTCGTTGTATAGCGAAAAACAACCACTATTGATCGAGCGGCACAACATTGTCTGCGTAGTCGGCATAGTTTTTTGGATGAACTTTGTCGGCGCTAGGGGTAAAACCGCCCATGAATTGGATAAAATTGGGGTACATGGCATTGACGATTTCGATTGCTGTGCGGACGTCGTCGTTCAATGCCTCATATTTGCCGCCTTTCGCGGTACCGGCTACCAATACGCGTTTTGCGCCCTTCACTTTTAGTGTTCGTAATTGATCTTCGATCAGTCCAGCTTGGCTTGAGTTGTTCGATATACCTGTTGACAATACAACTTCTTTACCGCCAACATCGGTTGCCTCGATAAAATCCAAAACCTCTTTTGGCGATGCGCCTATCTGTAGTTGATCGGTTATTTCGTGGGATATGCCTGTGTTTGTTGCGTTCAGCCCCACGGCAATGCTATCGCCAATGTGCACGGCACTCGTCCTGTTGATCTTAGTCTCTGCTGATTGTGTTCCGTCCTCTGGTGTGCTTGAACCGTCGTCTTGTACGAATCGGTAACTACCCCATACCGGTCTGTGGTCAGAACCGTTTGTATCTGACCATTTTGTTGTAGTAATGAGCGATAGTTTTCCTTTGTTCTCTAGCATAAGCGCGTCGATGACACGATCGCTGTCGGGGTCATGCGTACCGCCCTTTGGCGGGAATCCGCGCTCGACCCAGTTGATCGTGAGCCCAAATTGTTCAAACAGTGCTTGGTATTCGCTTTTGCGGAAGTCTACGTTAAAGTCGCCGCCCAAAATGGTTGGTATGTCGTCCTTTGCCCATTCCTCGAACAACTTTCTGAGCGCTTTAATATGCTTGTTGAAATACGGTTTTCTGTCTGCTAACTGGTTGTCTGGCAATATGTGTGTATTGACGAAACGGATTTTTTGGTGTGTCGCGATGTGCTCCAGCACGACCCATACGACGTGTCGGTCGTTAATCTCGGTACCTCCAGAGCCACCGTCTTTTGGAAAGAATTTGCCATGTGTCAGTATGTTGCCAGTGTCTTTGCTTGGGTTGTTGAGCTTGAAGTCGGCTGTGTCCCAGGCAATGGGTAGTTCACTACCATGGTTGATATCGGCAAAATATACTTCATGCGTGCATGTTGTGCAGCCAACCAGTTTGGCCTCGATAGCGTCACGGTATGCCTTTTTGGTTACCTCTTGCATCATAAGTACGTCAACGCTACCGCCGTTTCTGTCTTGGAACAGCTGTTCTGCCCCATTCACAATCTCTTCTGCTTTACCCGCTTTGTCTCCATTGGATTCAAACAATACGTTCCACGTGGCTACGCGTACCTCGGGGCCAACCGCTGCTGGGCCGTTGCCAGATGTCGCGCACGACGACGTAAAAGCTGTGGCGGCAAGTGCGAGAGCACTGACGCGTCTGCTACCAAACCAACGTCGCGAATGTTCGGACGTGGCAACTGGCCGGCATGTGTCAACGGGTACTGGTTTCTCCATAAATGCGCTCTTTAGTCAATGTATAATATACTAATTTATAACAATTTACCATCTTGTGCTG
>CAYRPO010000052.1:0-4286 GCA_964426305.1 uncultured Candidatus Saccharibacteria bacterium | reverse complement strand
GCCGCATAGTGACAAAAAAGTGACGATTTTCATGGCACAAACTAGCCGCATCATGCTAGAATGAGCAGTAATGAGCGGAGTGGGTCTGGTGCAACCTGAAAAACGCCTGGGGCAAGCTATTGCCGCAGCGCGTAAAGCTGCTGGTCTGACGCAGCAAGATTTGTGTGCTCGCGCTGACTTGTCATATTCGACACTTGCCAAGATCGAGCGTGGTGCGATCAAAAGCCCTAGCGTATTTACGGTCGCTGCAATTGCGGGTGCAACCGGAAAGACCGTTGAAGAGCTTGCTGGAGTCGTTGCGCCTACGCCGGTGGTGCCGCAAAAACAGTACAAAACTGCCAAAAACGGCGTGAAGTTTGTGTTTTTTGATGTCAACGGCGTGCTGGTTCGATTTTATCAACGTGCATTTACCAAAATCGCCGCCGATACCGGAGCTTCGGCCGACAGTGTCGAGGCAACCTTTTGGCACTATAACGATGCTGTGTGTCGCGGCGAGATGACCATAGACGAATTTAACTCGATCTTAGCAAAGCGCATCGGTGTCGAATCGATCGCCTGGCAAGATTACTATCTGTCTAGTATCGATCAAATTGCCGAATCACGCGAGTTCCTGGCCTGGACGGTCGAGCACTATCGAGTTGGCCTACTTACCAATATTATGCCTACCCTGCTTCGCGAGATGATCGCTAAAGGGTTACTACCCGATGTACCCTACGAACTGCTAGTTGATTCTTCCGATGTTGGTAGTATCAAGCCCGAGCCAGAAATCTATGAGCAAGCTGCTCGCCTAACGAGCCTTGAGCCCAATCAGATTTTGTTGGTCGACGACAGTCGCACAAATCTTATCGCAGCCGAACGTCTTGGATGGCGTGTCTTGTGGTTTGACGATTATCGTCCCGCCGAGAGCATCGATCGCATCCGCAGTGCCCTCGAATTCTAAAACCAAACAAGCAGGTAATTGACAAATGCACAACTTTGTGCTAATGTTAATAGTGTTAGATCAAAAACAAACATGATAGAAAAACTCGAATTTACCACTTCTGCGGTCTTGGCGTCTACTCTAGTAGTCGCTATGTTGGCCAGCGGTCTACATGCCCGTTCGGTAGTCAATGCCGTGCTGGCACAGGGTGCGATCATGTCAAATGGACTAGACGACAAGCGGTTGTCGCTCGACGGTCACCACCATACCCACACCAACCGATTTTCTGCCGACAGTATGCGCCAGGTTGCTGATCAACGTGCCCTTCGCAAATACCTACACTTCGACCAACGCCGCACCGAAATCCTTCTGGACTAACAGACGTATAAAATTGAAATGGCCCGCCGATGAGTTCGGCGGGCCATTGTTGATTGGTTTATGAGTCTGGCCCAATCATAAGCCTAGTCGGCATTGTGCCATGTTCCAGCCTTTGCTGAACAGTACACTCAAGCTCGTACCGCGTCGAGCATTCCCTTTAATTAAGTCGGCCGGTTATCTGAACCCGTGACACACCTACCAAAGAACCGGTAGCTTTTTATGAGCAGCTTCTCTTGCTTACGAGAACCAGTCAAAAGCACCAGCCTTTGTAAACGTTCGAGCTTCCAAACCTTCTGTATGAAAGCTCATTAGAAGCGATAACCAGCTGTTATCGTCTCTATGAGATCTCAATGCTGTACAAGACCTATGGCCGGTGCAGACGTTAGCCTGCACCGTACCCAAAAGCCTGGATGGATATTGCTTGAAAGACCATCCACTACTACGGAGTCGAATGAGAGGCTTAAACTTATTCAGAGATTACTCCAAATGGCCAGTCTCTCGCGTTCGTCCAATTCAAGCGTTTTGTTTTGTTCGTGAGCTTACAATAAGCCCTGTCGAAGCTCGGGTAGCCCAAGGCCGCCGCAAGCTCCGTGTAGGGGTTATTTATTGAGATAACACCAACTCTTATACTTGTTGACTAAGCCTTCTGCGGTTTCTATATTCATACCCCGACCAATCAAGTAGCCTGTGAGTATCTCTTGATTGCCACCTTTTATCGAAAAATCTCTTGGGCACTGACTCCCAAAAATTTCCACTCCTGCACTATGCAATGCTGTTAACTCTTCTGCTGTTAACGATGCTGCACGATCAATCGATTGCTTGTGTTGTGTATCACAGTCAACCTTTATAGCCATTGCTGTCATGCCAACCAACACTGCTAGCACTGCCCCGCCCACAGTTTTCCAAACCCGTTTTTTCTTTTGCCTATGGCTCCTTTCGTTTTCACGATCCAAATAATCTTTGACAGCCTCAATTCTATTCCGTGACATAGCGCTTGGGTCAAATAGGAAATCAACTAACTCATCAACGGTATTAAATGTTGAGCCATCGTAATATGCCCCATCATCTTTGAATGATAATTCGCAGCCATAAGCATATGTTGGATAGCTTGGAGTGGTGGCAATGAGCGGGTTTTCATCTATTAATCTAATCAATGCCTTACCGAAGGGATGCTGTTGCAATAGTTCTATGGCAGCATCTCTATCTTTTGCGACCGCATTACGGAATCCAGTCAAGCCAATTGCATATTTATCCCAACCAACGTATGTACCGTCCTTACCATCATCAGTGCACGTATGCTCTGTCAATGATATTTGTTGAATTGCAGCAACTAAATCTCTTTGTGCTATCTCACCAAATCCTTGATGATTTGCGCGAATAGCTGCAGCAATGCCTTCAATATTAACAATCCTTACGGGCGTCTCCGCACCCTCGGATTCATTTATTACATAATATGGAACTTCAACACCCATTGGTGATGGAACGGTCAATACACTCATATCTACAGATATGGCATGGTCGATTAGTAAATCCACCGGCAAGCCATTATCGCTTAACCATTGCCGTATATTTGCAATGTCTTTTGGGCTTAGTGGGTAACAACTCACAACATCAATATCGTGTGGAATATGCCCATAATCACGTTCCGATTCAGGTAATTTTGCCCACGCGGCGACACTGCCATGTATAACAATATTCTGTCCTATACCCAGAATCTCCGCGTTGGGCTCTAATTCATTAGCTATAATAATTTTACGTTAACCTTTCTGCCTTTCGGCGTCATCAGTGCAGATACACATCTGCAGAGGTTCGTGAGGTGGGCTTCGAGAAGCCACACCTCACTTGTGAGAGCGAGCCGGTCGAGAAACCTAAGCCCTGAAACCCTCTTGCAATTGCCCTGAGTGGGCATGAACACGCATTGCAAAGCGCGCTGCTAGTTAACCCAATAACTGGGCTTTTGTCTGCGGGGCGCCTATTCACTCTGCAGACGGTTGACTTTGGCTCCCCGAATAGGCGGGGGTAACGCTACTCCACGACCACCCGGATGGGGTCGTGGATGACGAGCCGGGCGACAAGCTCGTCGCCCTTGAGATCACCGTCCTTCGAGTAATCGAAGTCGGCGACGGCGACCGGGACGTACGCCTCGGCCTCTGCGGCCAAGTGCGGCGGCAACGTGCCTACCACGACCTGGCCGCGGACCACCTCCGCGTCGACGTTCCCGACGACCACTTCGGCCGACGGGAAGAGGCCCCGGAGGATCTCCACCGTGCCGGGGTGTCCCGACACGATCAGCGCCGGGTTGCCGGCCTCCGGCGCCGGCACCAGCCGGACGGTCTGGGTGGCCAGATCGGCCTCCCAGACCTCCTCCGCCGTGTTCAGGCGGAGGCCCCTTGGCAGGGTCGGGGAGACGAACTCCCCGACCCCCGCAGCAATCGCTGCCGGCAGGGTCCCGAGGGTGGCCTCGGGACCCTCCTTCTGCGAGTACTCCTCGCAGAAGGCCTTCACTGCCTCGAACGTGCCCGGGAGGGGCACGACGTGGGTGGAGGTGGCGAGGTCGTTGAGCTTCTTGGACATGGCATCTCCTTCCGAGACGTTCCAACTAAGTGCACCGGAAGGCGCGATCGGCTTAGCCAGATTCCTGCATACAAATGGTTTGTATACAAAAACCTAACTAAGCCCTCTAGCAGACATCTATGAAAAGACAAAGTACCAAAGTCATAACTTGTAAGGTGCGTGCTTAAAAATGCGTTATTGCAATCAACAACGCTTAAACAGAACTGTAGCTACCCTGTTACGGGAGCCCGCTAGATGCCGCACTTAAGATGACCAACACGTGTTGACCTCTGTTATTTCCCACCCTGCACTATGTATTACTTTTGAGGGGGTATGTGGGGCATCTGGCGGGCCCGTCGAGCCCAGATTGTGCTGGGGTCGACGAACGCGCAGAAGCATAAATTGTTCTACTGCACAAGCAAACACATGCAAGGTA
>CAYRPO010000051.1:0-4373 GCA_964426305.1 uncultured Candidatus Saccharibacteria bacterium | reverse complement strand
AATCAGTAACTGTTGCGATTTATGGCTAATACGAAAGAAGTTATCGAACTTAGTGGCACGATTATCGAGACCCTCCCTGGTACTCAGTTTCGTGTCGAGCTCGAAAACGGCCATCAAATTATCGCTCATGTTGCCGGCAAAATGCGGAAACACTTTATACGTATTGTGCCAGGTGACAAGGTGACGGTTGAGTTGACCCCTTACGATCTTACGAAGGGCAGAATCACCTATCGCCAGAGTTAGGACCTTTACAGAACAGCACATCGCGAGCGAATAGCTCCAGTCCACTGCTCACGTATGTAAAATACGCTGCGCTGCGGTCTTCGCTATTCATCTCACGCTGCACTGTCCTGAAAAGGTCCTACAAGTTGTATATCAAATTAACGCAGTGTGTTATCACGGCAAAAGGAGTGATGATCCGTATGAAAGTACGTGCGAGTGTCAAGAAGATCAGTCCTGACGACATTTTTGTTCGTCGCAAGGGACGTCTTTACATCATCAACAAGCTCAAGCCAAAGCACAAGCAGAGGCAGGGTTAAGCTATGGCACGAATCAGTGGCGTAACAATCCCGACCGACAAGCAAGTGTGGGTCGCTTTGACGTATGTCCATGGTATCGGACAGAAATTCTCTTACGATATTTTGGCGACAGCAAAGGTTGAGCCAACAACGCGAGTCAAAAATCTGACTGACGCCGAGATCGGTCGCATCCAAGATGTGATCAACGAAAACTACCAAGTCGAAGGTGAGTTGCAGCGAACAGTCTCCGCGAACGTCAAGCGCTTGAAGGAAATCAAGGCATATCGTGGCTTGCGTCACAGCCAGAATCTTCCAAGCCGCGGTCAGCGAACAAAGACCAACGCTCGCACACGTCGTGGCAAAAAGTCCACCGTGGGCGGTACAGCAAAGAAAGCACCATCTAAGACCTAAGGGGTAATTCTATGGCAGAAGCAACTACAACCGCCAAGAGAAAAAAGAGCAAGCGCTCTGTCCCTGCCGGACAAGTGCATATCTTGGCTTCATTTAACAACACTATTGTATCTGTAACAGACTCAAACGGTGGCCTGCTGAGCGCATCCAGCTCGGGCGCCTGTGGTTTTCGTGGCAGCAAAAAGGGTACTGCATATGCAGCCCAGGTCGCTGCCGACAAAGCACTGGTTGCCGCCAAGCAAATGCATGGCCTTGCCAAAGCAGACGTATTCGTAAAAGGCATCGGCCTTGGCCGAGAAGCGGCTATTCGCGCCGTTGCCGGCAATGATATCGCTGTTGAGTCCATCAAAGACGTGACAGGCGCACCGCACGGTGGCTGTCGTCCAAAGAAAGCACGAAGGGTATAAATTATGGCACGTGATACCCAATCCATAACCAAGATGAGTCGCCGAGAAGGCTATGCGCTACATCCAAAAGCTGTCAAGCATATGGTCAAGCGATCGACGATTCCTGGTCAGCACGGTCGTAGCAATCGTCGTGCACAAACCAGCCAGTACGCCTTGCAATTGCGTGAAAAGCAGAAAGTAAAGCGACTGTACGGCTTACTCGAAAAGCAATTCGCGAACCTCATGAAAGAGGCAGATCGAACCCAGGGACAAAGTGGCGCAGTGTTGCTGCAACTCCTGGAACGCCGCGCCGACAACGCAGTCTATCGCGCTGGTTTTGCAACCAGCCGACGTGCTGCACGTCAATTAGTTACGCATGGTCATTTTACGCTCAACGGCCGACGTGTCGATATTCCATCGATCCGTTTGCAAGCCGGAGACGTATTGGCCGTTCGCCCAAAAAGCCAAACGACTGAGTATTTCAAGAAACTTGACGATATTACTGGCAATGTTGACGCTACCGCTAGTTGGCTCAAGGTCAACCGCAAGAAGCTAGAGGTCACCGTCACTGGTGTGCCAACTCGCGAAGAAGCTGAACCAGAGATCAATGAACAATTAATAGTTGAGTATTACTCACGCTAACAGGAGCCAGACGCATGTCAAAAGTAATTCATACTCCATCACTAGCCGCTATCGACGATCACGGATCGAACAGCACTACGTTTGTGATTGAACCGTTGCACACCGGCTACGGCATGACCCTTGGCAACTCGCTGCGCCGAGTATTACTGTCAAGTATTGCAGGTGCCGCTGTTACTGCCTTCAAAATCGAGGGCGTAACGCACGAATTTACCACCGTCCCTGGGGTTAAAGAAGACGTTGTCGACATCATGTTAAATCTCAAGCGTTTGCGATTTCGTGTCTTTTCGGATGAGCCACAAACATTGCGCCTCGAGCACAAGGGTAAGGGCATCGTAACTGGTGCCAGTATCAAGACGAATGCTGATGTTGAAATCGTGACCGAAGATCAGATCATTGCAACCATTGATGACGATAAGGCCTCGTTTGTTATGGATCTGATCGTCGAAACTGGCCGTGGCTATCGCACCGTCGAAGAAGGTGCAAGTCGCAAGCCAAGTGACATGATCGCCATTGATGCGATCTTTAGCCCAGTACTTCGTGTACGTTACAAGGTTGAAGACACTCGTGTTGGTCAGATCACCGATCTTGACAAACTAAACATCACTGTCGATACCGACGGTACTATTTCACCTAAAGACGCTTTCGAAGAAGCTGCTGCAATCTTGGTTAACCAATACAGCGCCCTCGCCGGTCAGACTCGTGTCGAGTCAGCACCAGCAAGCAAGACTGTTGCCCCAACATTTTCGGGTGCCGACGAAGATCCAGCCGAACTTCTTGTTTCGATCGAAGACCTAAATCTGACTGCTCGCACCACCAACGCGCTGATCAACAATGACATTCATACTCTGAAAGACTTGTTTAGCCTCAGTGACGCTGAATTGCGTGACCTGAAGGGCTTTGGCCAAAAGGCTCTCGACGAAGTGAAAGATAAACTAGCAGAGTTGGAGCTATAAGATGCATCGCCACGGATATAAAGGACGTAAGTTTGGTCTGGAACGAGACCAACGACGCGCGCTCATGAAAGGCTTGGCCAGCAATTTGGTCAACGAGGAAGCGATCACAACGACCGTTCCTAAAGCCAAAGAGCTCGTACCTTACGTCGAGAAACTCATCACCAAGGCCAAGAAGGGTGACCTTCACAGCCGACGTCTTGTCATCGCCAAGATGGCAAACGTAGACAGCGCTCACAAGCTTGTTGACGAAATCGCACCAAAACTTGGTGGACGTAACAGCGGTCACTTGCGCATAACACGCGCCGGTTTTCGAAGAGGCGACAACGCCGAGCTTGCAACAGTCAGCTTTGTTGACGACCTGAAGACAGTTAAGAAAGTACATCACGACGTACCAAAGACCACCAAAGAAGATCACCATGTCGAAAAGACTAGTGAAGCTACTGCCAAGCCTGCCACTAAAGCAGTGCCAAAGGCAACCAAGGCTTCTTCTGCAAAGGTTGTTGGCAAGCGTACCGGCGTGAGAGGGAATAAGTAATGAAGACCTATAGCGCAAAACCCAGCGAAGTTACTCGCGCCTGGTATGTCATTGACGCCAGCGAAGCACCACTTGGTCGCGTATCTACCAAGATCGCAACCTTGCTGACAGGCAAAGGCAAGCCTATGTTTACGCAACATATTGACTGCGGCGACTTTGTCGTTGTGATCAATGCCGACAAACTTGTCGTAACAGGCAACAAACTGGTAGACAAGAAGTACTACCGCCATAGTCAGTATCCTGGCAGTCTAAAAACTGCCACATTGGCTGAAAAAATGGCCAAAGATTCCACAGACGTCATTCGTTTAGCTGTTCGCGGCATGTTGCCAGTAAACAAGCTACGCGATGGCCGCTTGGAACGACTGAAAATTTACGCAGGCGACGAGCACAATCACGCTGCTCAGAAGCCACAGAAAGTAACGGTTAAATAATCATGGCAAAGAACGAATATTTCTACGCCCTTGGTCGCCGTAAAAGCGCTACCGCACGTGTCCGTTTGCAAAACGGTAAGGGTGCAGTTGTCGTAAACGGCAAGCCAGCCAACGAATACTTTGCTGACAGCGCAAACCTGCTCAAGGAAATCGCTCGTCCTTTCGACGTTCTTGAAAAGAACAACGAATTCGACGTCAGTGTTGTTGTCTCTGGCGGCGGTAGCGCCGGTCAGGCAGATGCAATTCGTCTGGGTATCGCCAAGACACTCGTACTACTCAACGAAGACTTCAAGAGCACGCTGAAAAAAGCCGACCTACTTGGCCGCGACTCGCGCGAAAAAGAGCGCAAGAAGTTTGGTTTGAAGGGTGCACGTAAGCAGCGCCAGTTCACCAAGCGCTAGTCGCTTGTCAGATTTTGCACTGTACGTTGTTGCAGGCTGTGGTACTCGCTCGATGTATTTCTGTATACATCTTCGCTCCGTTCCTCGCCTGCGCCT
>CAYRPO010000050.1:0-4637 GCA_964426305.1 uncultured Candidatus Saccharibacteria bacterium | reverse complement strand
GGCCCCGATTCACAGATGCGTATCTGTGCTGACGAGTTCAAAAGAACGAAATCGGACTTACGCAACGAAAAAACTCACCGTAAAAGGTGAGTTTTTTCGTTGGCGGAGGGAGAGAGATTCGAACTCTCGATACCCTTGCGGGTAAACTCGCTTTCCAAGCGAGCGCCATAGGCCACTAGGCGACCCCTCCATTGTTGGGTTTGGGGCTTGGTAGTTGGGCGATGGAGTGAATGTTGAGGGCAAAATACACAACACTCAGCGCCATCGAACAGCGCGGATACAACCAAAAAACTACCACGCGATACATTATACCCTATACATCTCTTGAATATCAGGACACGAACATCGTACTATAGACATAACTTTTTGTATTATGTCCCTAATTCAACTCGAAAACGTCAGCAAAGTGTACGGCTTTGGCGATGCTACTACGCTCGCCCTTGATGATGTTTCATTGGAAATCGAAAAAGGCGAATTTATCGCGATCATGGGACCCAGTGGATCTGGCAAGAGCACCTTGCTAAACGTCATCGGCCTACTAGATCGACCAAGCAACGGCTCATATCACCTAGACGACCGCAACGTGTCGCGACTGCGCAGCAGTGCACGCGCCAAAGCACGTCGTGACAAGATTGGTTTTGTGTTCCAAAATTACAACTTGCTGCCACGAATTACTGCAATCGAAAACGTCGCACTACCCCTTGCCTACAAAGGACTCAAGTCAATTCGACGACTACATAGGGCCTCGGAAATGCTCGAAAAAGTTGATCTCAAGAGCCGTGAATACTATATGCCACATCAGCTCAGCGGTGGGCAAGTACAGAGAGTAGCAATCGCTCGCGCCCTGATCAACAAGCCACATCTCATCATCGCCGACGAGCCAACCGGCAACCTAGACACGGCCGGCTCGAAGGTCATCATGGAGCTGCTCAACGACATCCACAAAGGTGGCAACACCGTGATCATGGTCACGCACAACCCCGATCTCACTACCTATGCCAGCCGTGTTGTGTATATGCGCGATGGACGCATCCACCAAGACCGTGATCTGCGAAGCGGAGAAAAAGCTGACGTAGTCGAGTTGCACAATGCCCCTGCGGCCGCACCCCGTACAAAGAAACAAAAGCGTCGAAGGACAAAGAAATGATTTTTACCAATATTCGCATGGCGCTCACGAGCATTCGGGCTGCACGCATTCGTAGCCTACTAACCATGCTAGGTGTAGTAATTGGTGTGAGTAGTGTTGTCGTAACAGTCGCCTTGGGAGAAGGTGTCAAGAATCAGGTAATAGCACAAATTAACCAGCTTGGAAACGATGTGATCGTCATACAACCGGGAGCATCAGTCGCAAGTCAAAATGGACGCATCAAAGGGTTGTCCTTTTCGACAAATAGCACCCTCAGTACGCTGACGCTTGCCGATGCTGCCTCGATTAAAGCAGTTCCAGGAGTGATAGACGTAAGTACTAGCACATTTATCAGTGGCCTAGCAACCAGTATCGACAACCCTACCTATGATCGGGCGCGCATTATCGCAGCCAGTCCTAGCATCGAAACAGTGCTGGGTCAAAAAGTAGCCTTTGGAGAGTACTACAAAGAGGCCGATACAACCACTGCAACCGCCGTCATTGGTAGTGATGTTGCGGCTGACCTTTTTGGGCAACGCGACCCCATTGGGCGTACATTCACCATTCGTGGACAAGAGTTTAGCGTCCGAGGTGTGCTCGAGGAAGTGGCGGTAACTCCGCTGGGTTTTGGGCCAACAAACAACAACAGCATCTACATACCAGATGGCGCCGCAAAGAAGATCACCGGTGGCGTTTTACCGGTAAGTGAATTGCACGTCAAAGTCGCGCCAGGACAAGATTTGGCAAAAATCAGCGCAGCCATTCATGCGGCAGTTCTAAAATCCCATGGCAACCAAGAAGATTTTAGCGTCATCAACCAAACCGAATACCTAAAGGTTGTCGATCAGGTATTTGGTATCCTCACGGCATTTGTTGCGACAATCGCCGGGATCTCGCTGTTTGTGGGTGGTATAGGCATCATGAATATTATGCTCGTGAGCGTTAGCGAAAGAACGCGCGAGATTGGTGTACGCAAGGCTGTTGGGGCTACGAATCGGCAGATACTGAGCCAGTTCCTGGTTGAATCAACCGTGATCAGCCTATTGGGTGGACTGTTTGGCGTATTACTGTCGATTGCGGTTGTGTTCCTCATCCGAGTCTCTACCCCGCTGCACCCGTCTCTATCCTTGGTGACGCTGGTTGTGGCCACCGGCGTTGCGACGATTGTTGGCATATTGTTTGGAATCGCACCAGCAGTACAGGCAGCTCGAAAAGACCCAATCATGGCATTGCGCCACGAATAAAATATATGCCGCCAAGCCAGGCTTAGCGCTGTTTTGCCAGTTCTGTTTTGAACTTTTCAACCAACTCTACAGGTGTCGGGTTGACGCCATTCAGAATCGCCGTGTATATGGACACAAAATCGCCGAGCACGCTCGTCCATATCATGTGCTCAAAAACGTCTTGACCTTGCGCATCCACGACGATCGGCGCAGGTCGGCGACCACTAAGGAGTTTGGCACTCAGGGAAAAGCGCTGCTGGACCTGCACATGCTCATACGACGAGCGTAGATCAATGACCGCATAGGGCTTATCCTGTGGCTGGGCCGACCAACCTATGAATTCATTGTGGCTACATTCTGGATATTGTCCCCACCAGGCCACATTCTTCGCATTTTCATTGAAGCTAATCTTCCATTTGTAGGCCACGGGCGCCAAAAGCGGCCCCGCATATACAACCACACTCTTGCCAATGACATCTAGAGCGATTTGTTTCGCGATATTGTGCTTCGTAGGTACCATTGGACCCCAAGCTCTGACGCTTTGATCTATGTATGCTGCGGCCCGCTGACACATCGTATCTATGTCAAGGTCTGGCAGGATTGCGGCAGCTTGGGCGATGAGAAGTGATGCGCGCAAATTATAAAACACGGCAAAACGAGGCTGGCTAGCCTGCGGCAATACTAGTAGTGGATAGTTTTTTGTGAGGGCGATGTCCCGTAGCGCGCCACCACTGGCTATAATTGCAATCTGAGCGCCCCTTGCTTCGGCTTGCGCAAGTGCCGACAACACTTCTTCGGTGTTGCCAGAATAACTCGAAACAATCACCAGTGTTTTTGTCGAAACGTACCCCGGCAGATCATATGATCGGACGATCTCAAATGGCACTACATAGCCAGGCCACGATGTCGACAAAAAAGCCGCCAACGCTGAACCGCCCATACCGGCATATACTACATTGTCGATATTCGCAAAACTGGGCAAATCAACACCAAAATCATACGCAAGCTGCGCACCCTGCTTTTCAGCAATACCCAATGCGTCTTGCGCGTCTCGAATGTGTATCAGTGACATATCGTCCAACATGATCGTATCGCTCCTAACATGCTTTTGTTTACTTGAGAAATTTGCTACTCTATGTATTGTAAAGTGTAAAACGCTAATTGAAAAACGCCGTTTTGGTCGTAGAGGGGGTGTGGGGATGTTTGGCAACGACAATAATCAGCATGATGATCAGTCTGTAGCACCAGCACAAGATCCTGGCTATATGGGAAGTCTTGAGAGCTCAGTAGACACAACAAACGCCCCGCAAGATGATCTTATGGGCGCTCCTGTTCCTGCTACCCCTCCGGTCGACCCTTCCGTATCGCCATTCTCAAGCAACAAAACCGATGACGATCTAGTCGCCCTCAAACAAAAGGCCCTGCAACAACTATCACCGTTAGTTGGACACCTCGACCAAACTCCAGAAGAAAAATTTCGCACGACCATGATGATGATCCAAGCAAGCGACAATCAGGCGTTGTTACCAAAAGCATACGAAGCAGCGAACCAAATTCCTGACGAAAAAGCCAAAGCCCAGGCATTGCTCGACGTCATCAATGAAATCAACTACTTTACGCAACAAAAGTAAGCGTACGTATACACAATCAAAAACTCCACCAAAAAAACGGTGGAGTTTTTGATTGCAAAGCCAGGTACTACGAGCGACGTGACAATATGGCGTAGTGTACCACGGTGCCTATTATGGTTGACACGACAAACACGGCCATAATGTTCTCCGGTCCGGTGCTTGGCAGATCAGAACTAGAGCCAGTGGTTGGTGTTGTGCTATTGCTCGTGCCCGGCGTACCAGACGCTGTCGATGCACTGCCAGATGCATTGGTCGATGACGATGCACCGCCCGAGCCCGAAGTAGTAGTGCCAGCCGATGTCGTACTGCTCGACGACTCACTCGATACCGGGGGTGTTGTCGAAGCCGGAGCCGATGAATCTGACTTTTGCTCATTCGACGAGCCGGTTGTTGTCTGTGTGGTTGTGGTGGTCGAATTGTCATCACCCCTCCACCGCTCATACACCCATTTGCCACCAAGATACAGGCTAAAAGCTGCTGCCACAACCGCACATACTATAAACAACACCATAACAATCGCCATAGGCCGACTAACTGTGTCAGTAGCGCGAACATACTCACTTGCACCACTGATTGAGTTCTTTTTTCTGCCAAACATAATACTTCTGCTCCCTATACAACGATTCTACCCCTATGACCTTGCAAAAGCAACAAAAT
>CAYRPO010000049.1:1592-4816 GCA_964426305.1 uncultured Candidatus Saccharibacteria bacterium | reverse complement strand
GTGGTAAACCCTGAGTTCGACAGCCGTTCCGTAGTAATAGAGCGAGCAGTACCCGATGATGCTCAGGTAATCTGTGATATACGAGATAGGGCGTGGCTAATAGCCTACCCAAACACCGAGTTAGGTATTACGGCCGATGATATACGAGTAAATGCGCAGGGTCGTGACGGTGAGTTTGTTCCCAGGCGAATCGCTTATCTGAAAGAGCAGTTTGCAAAAGACGACGGTATTGGTCTGACTACTTTCGTTGCCAGGGTAGGCGGGGCAGTAGTTGGGTATGTCGACCCAAGAATTGACGAGCAAAATCGACGTTGTATTGGTGCAATCTATGTAGCGCCCGAGGCTCAGGGAATGGGCATAGGAGGAAAACTGATGAAGCAGGTGCTAGATTTGTTTGGTCGTGACCAAGACATCTTTTTAGAAGTAGTTAGTTACAATCAAAAGGCTATAGATTTTTACAAACGATTTGGCTTTGAGCAAACCGATGCAATTGTTGCCGACGAGCAAGACAAACCGTCTTATGTCAAATCACTACCACTGATCGAGATGGTATCAAGGGCACAGAAATGAGCCAACATATGACTAACCTTGATATGGAAAAATCAATGCGGGTATATCTGGCCCAGTCAATGAAATATTTTGCAATATGACTGAACGCGAGCCAACTGTTGACGTAGCGATAGAGAAGCAAGCGCGTGAGCTACAATCTGTACTTGACCGTTACGGGTCTGAACGGGTTGTAGTGCTTGGCGGCATGTGCACAGGTAAAAGCACGCTTATTCAGTATCTGTCAGGTGTGCAGGGTATGGACTTTTCGTTTTGTAATTAAAATACCCCTTTGCTTGTGGTTAAAATCAAATAGGGGTTTAAGATCAGTATCTTCCTGTGATCGCTATCAGTCCTAGGCTTAACACAGTGAACAGCCATACCAGGATTAAGACCATAGCATTATGACTGATACAGAAACATCAAGTTGTATAACTGGCATAGGTAGGTTACTATTGGTGCCATAATGTCTGACGTTCCTCATTCTGTTGATTGTGGTGGGTTTTTGGATATGGTTCGTGAAGCAGCGGCAAGATCTGCTGATGATCGTTGGCGCGAGCAAGAACAATATAAAGCTGCTCGTGCCGCAGAGTCCAGGGTGCGCGAGCAGCGTGCTGGAACGATGATGGCAATCGTGCTTGCTACATACGCACTACGTGAAAGCGGCGTCAAGCCAGACGCGACGGTGTATGACGACGCATGGTGGCCGGAGCGTCGCCGCACGCTACGGCCGGGCTGGGCAAAGACGCTAGTGCGGACTATAAACCGCAACGCAACCCCAACTCCTGAGCGCCCGGTTCTGGACAGGGGATGGTGTGTCCACGGAAGCAACCCAGATTCTATGCGTGGCACTGGGCAGACGATGGGTTTCATGGATGGATCAGAGCGCACACTTGTACTGTCTGCTAATCCGCGTACTGCAGGAAGACTTTTCGTGGCACGTACTGTTAGGATAGAGCAAGGCGAGAGAACTCAAGGGCAATTGCGTGCCAAAGCGGGTGAAGTGGTACTGCCAAATCCAGCCCTAAAGTTACGATCTGGTGATCGCGAAGTAGATTTACGAACGCACGGAACATTGTTGGACGAGGGGACTTCAGGACTGATACGTCATTTTAGCGGTTATGGAGCTGACTCTGGCAATCCGTGGCAACTTTGTGCATCGGGCCGCTGGGTGGCATACGACGAATCCGATGTGGAGCGGCAAATCCAGCATGCCATTGCAGAGTATGTGGCGAAGAAAGTACCCCAAGGGGTAATGGTGCGGTGTTCCGAGCAGGTTGAGAATACTGGCATTCGTCAAACTATCGAAGAGCTAGCAATGAATTCACCCGGCAATGCAGGCGTATTTTAAAGGCGTAGCGAGATTGGGCGGTGCGCATCAATGAATAAGATTGATCTGAAAAAATCACTAGACAGCTACAAAGCGCGGCATCATGAGTTTCGCATTTTTGAGGTGCCGATGATGCAATACCTCATGATGGACGGACATGGAGACCCAAACACAAGTCAGGAATTTTCGGACGCCGTTCGGACATTGTTTGCGGTTGCATACAAATTGAAGTTTGCCAGTAAGCTTGATCTAGGCAAAGACTACACCGTCATGCCTCTTGAGGGGTTATGGTGGTCTGAGGATATGTCTACTTTTACGACGGCTCGTGACAAATCCAAATGGGATTTCACACTAATGATTATGCAGCCAGATTGGATTACGCGTGATATGTTTCACGTGGCTGTTGCAAAAGCTGTTCAAAAAGACCCAACCCTACGGCTTCATGGTCTGCGATTTGAAAATCTTGCAGAAGGTTTGGTAGTACAAACACTGCACATCGGCTCGTTTGATGATGAGACGGCTATACTTGAGCACATGCACAGTTCGTTCATACCTGAACATGCACTGCGAATCGCAGGCAAGCATCACGAAATATATATGAGTGATTTTCGAAAAGTTGTGCCAGAAAAACTAAAAACTATACTTCGGCAACCTGTCGTTAGGCGGGGCTGATGTATAGTGACTGCTCAATAGCGGTTTAGATCTGTACGTGCGACTGCGAATGACCATGGATGGAGCGGTAGACCCTGTGGGTCGACACGCTCCATCCACGAAGGAGTCTACCTGACACAGCCCATGCCGCCGCTGAAGGCCGCAGGGATGTGTAGGTTACCGGTCTCGCCGGTCAGGGGGCCGTTGCCGGAGCGACCTGGCGCGACGTATGGGTGTTGCCATGGTTCGATGTTTGCGCTGCACGCACCGAAGTTGATGCTTGCAGCCGAGGCAGTCGACGCTACTGCAACTGGAGTGACCAGCGCCAGCAGGACGGCTGCGACTGCGGTGATTGTTCTTCCGACTCGCATATCTTCTTTTCTCCTTTATCAGCCCGTACAGTGTATACGGTAAATATATTATAACAAAAATTCTTAAAAATGTCAAATTCAGAGGGGGCATCCCTCATGCACTGTCTTTGCGGCTTATCTTGAGCTAACAAACAGCGACCTATATGGCGCCAAATGCGTCTTGTGTTGTATGTGCTATCTACAGAAGTGTTGGCTTTGTGAGAGATCAGTTCGTCCTGACGGTCCCCAAAAGCGACGCATAGTCTCTTTGTAAATCAGTCTGTTGCCAATATGACTACGGATAATGTCTATGACCTTTGTCATGGTCGTTGTATGCTACGTGTATC
>CAYRPO010000049.1:0-1492 GCA_964426305.1 uncultured Candidatus Saccharibacteria bacterium | reverse complement strand
TGAATCTGAAGTTTATCGCTCATTCGGGAGATGTGGTGAACTGGGGTGTTGTAGACCCTATCCAATATGTTCGCGCAAACATTGCTACAAATATACTGGACGCGTCGGGCGTTCCCTTTTCGTATGCGATTGGCAACCACGATACTGCTGCTGTACAGGCAGGGGGTAGTGCCGGTCCCGGCAATGTTCGCGAAAACTTGCGTAACACAGCGATGTTCAACCAATATTTTCCCTTGACGCGTTTTAAGAATGTGGAAGCGACCTTTGAGCCGGACAAAGTTGACAATATGTATCAGACATTCTCGGCGGGCGGAGTGGACTGGCTGATACTAACGCACGAAATGTGGCCGCGCGCCAGTGTTGTGCAATGGATGCAGGGTGTTGTGGCGACTCACCCAAGACACAATGTTATCGTGAATACACATGCGTTCATAGATAGTACCGGCGCACTGCCAACTGCTGGCAACTACGGTGACCAGAATGCACAGGTGGAGTGGGACAGCTTTATATCGCAGTATGCAAATATCAAGATGGTCTTGAGCGCTCACTATGGGCCTAAAGATGGAATGGGCGGCTACTATTACAAAGAGTCAACTGGCGTGAATGGTAATAAGGTTGCGCAAATTATGACTGCCTACCATTCTAACTACCAAAACCACGTACGCTTGCTTAGGATCGACACGGCAAACCAGACTATTACCAGTTCGATATACGTGAATCAGTCAATCAATGCTGCGTATCCGTCGGGTTACATTACCGATTCGGCGTCAAATTTTGTTGCCTCGGACATGAACTGGATACTCCCAGAGGGATCTACTCCTCCCGAACCAGTCCTCACTGCTCCCTTGGCGCCTCAAAGTGTAACGGCTTCGGCGGGCATTACGAGTGCGTCGGTGTCGTTTAATGCGCCACTGTCAGACGGCGGTTCGCCGATTACCGGCTATGTGGTAACGGCGAATCCCGGAGGGATCACTGCTTCTGGCACGACATCGCCTATTGTGGTCACTGGTTTAACGGCAGGTACGTCGTATAGCTTTACGGTAACGGCAATCAATGCCATAGGTAGTAGTCCTGACTCTGCCCCAAGCAATGTCGTAACTGTACTTGGGCTCAATCCAGAATTGCTCCCCGATCCGGGATTTGAGGCTGGGAATGGCGGATGGATCGCATTTAGTACTGGCACGTTGTCGCGCGTTACGTCACCAGTGCGCGGCGGTGCGACTGCACTCAAGGTCGTACGTGCCTCGACGGCGGCGAAAACGGTTGGACTGACATTGAACAATGTTGTCAATAATTCAGTCGCTGGGACTACATATGTTGCGAGTTGTTATGTGCGCCCAAGTGTTTCGGGTTTGAGTTTGACTATGCGGTTCTTGGAGTACCCGCAAAACTTTTCGACTGCAACTCACTTTGGCACAAACGTGAATATTGCGAGCTTGCCTGCGAATGTATGGACGCCAGTTGAGGTGCGTGCGACCGCAGTAAAAAGTGG
>CAYRPO010000048.1:0-4830 GCA_964426305.1 uncultured Candidatus Saccharibacteria bacterium | reverse complement strand
ATGGTGTCATCGAGTAGATTCGTGCATTGGGAGCAATGGCCGAAGTGTTGTACAATTTGATCATGCAAATTTCTCAAAAAATCAAAAACATGGACAGTGCTCGGAGGCGCTGGGTGGCTGTTGCGCTAACCCTTTTTCTACTTTCCTTAGTGGGCGTCTACGCATATACCCATCAAACCAGTTCATCCCTCAAAGTATGTCCCGACGCTTGGTACGTAGACCAGATGCCAACGATCACCGGCAGCAGTGATGTTCGTCAGTATTTGATCATCAATGGTGACAGAAAAGATGCGAAAAACTATGACATCAATTGGATCAAGCAACATTGTAATATCCAAATTCAATACGTTAATTAGCGGCTTATGACGATACTGCCATACATGATGATCAACCAATGCACACAATAATTCTTTTTGCGGCACAATACCTATATTTCATTATTGCAGCTATTGCATTTGTGTACTGGCTCAGAGTACCCCAAAACGAAAAGATACGATTGATCGTTTTTGGTGCCATTTTAGCAATAGTCACTTTTGCCCTCACCCGGATCGGTAGTGTATTGTATTACAACCCGCGACCCTTCATGACAGATGGTATCACGCCCATATATCCTCATGCGCCTGGTAATGGTTTTCCGTCAGACCACACTGCCCTGACTGCTTTCATTGCACTGACAATCTTTTCGTCATCAAAACGCTTGGGCACTTTTTTACTGGTTTTGGCAGTCGTAGTAGGATCTGCTCGCGTTATTGGGCACATTCATTCGCCCATCGACATTATAGGTAGTGTATTGTTTGCGACGGTTGGCTATGGCGCGGCATGGTTCGTGACTCCAAAAATCATACAACGCATCCACAATGCCTCGCACGGCAGTAGCGATACGCATAAACCATCAGACGGATGATCGTGACTGCATCTGACGCCCGTAATGACAATGTGCATATCAAGAATCTGCAAATTCCCGAATCGGTGATGCACTCTGCCAAGTTTGTCATGAAGCACGCTCATGACGTGCAAATCAAGCCTGTCTTGCTCGAGACACTGCGTCAACCAATTCGCCAAGCGCTTCTACACAACAAAGCAACGGTCGAAACTGCATTCGGAACAACCCACAACCTAGAGCACGATGCAAATTTGATCTTTTTCGAGACAGCGGCGAACTTTTGCTTCTGGTCACAAGATGGGCAACAAACATGGCGCGTGGGTTGGAAAAACGAAGTCACAGGAGGCTGGTATGGCCTCAGTCGAGCATTTTACAGGGCAGTTCAAGAGCACATACCGGTATATGACGCCGCATTCATGGCGCAGCTTACGGTTTCGCAAGGCAAAAAGATCTTTCGCGGCATACATGATGTGCCCATTCCTCTCCTTGAGCAACGCGTACATAATATTGTCGAAGCTGCACAGTTTTTGCTGCTACAACACAAGGGCAGCACGGTACACTTTGCGGCTTCGTGCGACTTTTCTGCACCCAAAATTGCCGTTGCCGCCGTTCAGTACCTGCCGAGCTACCGAGACGGAAGCCTCTACGAAGATACTTGGATATGGACGCTCAAGAGAGCTCAGATTTTGCCAAGCGACCTAAGTCAGCTAACGCAAAAATACCCAAATTTTCATATTGTCGATCTTCAAGCCCTTACCGCATTTGCAGACTACCGCTTACCGCAAGTCTTGCGACACTACGGCGTCTTGCAATATTCGGAGCGGCTTGCTGATATCATCGACAGTAAGCAGTTGCTGCCAAGTCAATCGCCCGAAGAAATCGAGATCCGTATGGCAACAATTATCGCTTGCAATATGCTCGCAAAGCTCGACCCAGACCTTAGTAGTGCAGACATCGATCTAGGCCTCTGGCTCTTAAGCCAACAGATGCGCAATGATTCGGCAATACGCCCACACCACATGACTATTAGCTCCTATTACTAGTAGCGTATATGTGTGGGTTTGTGGTGTACATACATGTCTTTGGCACTGTATTATGTGGATTATGAATCATGTGCAGCAGTACGTAGCACTTCTGCGTGGTGTCAACGTAGGGGGCAAGGCAAAGCTCAAGATGGCTGATGTGCGCCTAGCGCTACTCGAAGCAGGACTTGAGAATGTTTCGACTTATATACAGAGTGGTAATGTACTATTTTCGTCATCACAAACAAACACAATTGAGCTAGCTGTCCTGATCAGCACAACAATACACAAACGTTTTGGGCTGGACGTCGCCGCAGTTGTACTGACAAAGTCCGAATGGACAAACATCATACAAAATGCGCCCACCTGGTGGGGATCAAACCCCGAATGGAAGCATAATTTGCTTATCCTCTTGAGGCCATACGACATGGACGAAACAATGCGGGCAATCGGCACGCTCAAGCCGGACATTGAAGCGGCACAACCGGGAGATGGCGTGGTGTATCAGTCAATGTCAATCAAGCTATTTGGCCGCACGACCACTGGCAAAATCGCAGCAAGTCCGGTATATCAAAAAATGACAGTCCGGAGCTACAACACAGCCAACACATTATTGGCGCTACTCAATCAATCACAAAACCAACACTAGGATATGTCACTTTTTGCATATAATGAATGTATGCATACAAACATATCTCCTGCCTGGCAAAAACTGGCCGCTCATAAAACACAAATCCAAACACATACCATAGCCGATCTGTTTCGCGACGACCCTAATCGGGCAGCAGCATTGAGCTCACAGGCTGCCGATTTGTTTGTTGACTATTCAAAAAATCGTATCACCACCGAGACCATGTCGCTCCTGATGGAGCTTGCCCGCAAGATGGGCGTAGAAAAAAAACGAGATGCTATGTTTCGAGGCGATACAATAAACAATACAGAAAACCGCGCCGTACTCCATACTGCACTTCGCTATAGGGGTAGTGATCCGATTATGGTTGATGGCAAGAATGTGATGCCAGATGTGCGCAAGGTTTTACTGCACATGGAATCATGTGCAAACACGATTCGTTCTGGCGGGTGGTTTGGAGCTACCGGCGCACCAATTAAAAACATCGTGAACATTGGCATCGGAGGCTCTGACCTTGGACCACATATGGCCTACGAAGCACTAAAGTACTATAGTCAGCGCAACCTTACTATACGTTTTTTGAGCAATATAGACAGCTCGGCATTTTACGAAACCACTCAAGACCTAGATCCTGCCGAAACATTGTTCATCGTAAGCTCAAAAACTTTTACCACTGACGAAACCATGACGAATGCTCGCACAGCAAAGCAGTGGATCATGACTTCACTTGGCGAACAATCGGTTGGGCACCATTTTTTGGCGGTATCTACGAATCTTCAGGCAACGGCAGCTTTTGGCATACACGAAAGTAATGTGTTTGGGTTCTGGGACTGGGTTGGTGGTAGATATTCGCTAACTAGCGCCATAGGGCTGTCCCTCATGATTGCAATCGGACCACAACACTTCACTGAACTACTGGATGGATTCTATAAAATCGATCGACACTTCGCTGAGACACCACTAGAGCATAACGTACCAGTTATACTTGCACTCATTGGTATATGGTACGAGAATTTTTGGGGATCGCAATCAGAAGCAATCTTGCCGTATAGCCAGTATCTCTCCCACTTCCCGGCATATTTTCAACAAGCCAATATGGAAAGTAATGGCAAATCAGTAGACGTTACTGGCTCACGAGTAGAGCGCCAGACTGGCCCTGTTGTATGGGGTGAGCCCGGTACAAATGGACAGCATGCCTTCTACCAGTTATTACACCAAGGCACATTGCTCATTCCGTGTGACTTTATCGGCTTCAAGACCGGTCTGTACCCTACCATGGCCGAACATCACACCAAGCTCATGGCGAATTGTGTCGCCCAAACTGAAGCTTTAGCATTTGGCAAAACTCTAGAGCAAGCTCGGGCAGAGGGGTCTCCCTCAACAATTGCCCCGCACCAAGTCTGTACCGGAAACCGCCCAAGCAACACAATCTTAGCTCCACGGCTTACTCCTGAAATTCTCGGCCAACTGGTTGCTCTCTATGAACACAAGATCTTTGTGCAAGGCGTAATTTGGAACATCAATAGTTTTGATCAGTGGGGAGTAGAGCTTGGCAAAGTGCTTGCCCGCAACATCTATGGCGATTTACAGACCCAGCCAGCTACCACAAGCCATGATAGTTCGACAAATCAGCTTATCAACATACTCAAAGAAGGTGCCTAATGGATTATTCTTACACGGGACAGCCCGATCATAGGGTGTCGGTACGATGAAGATCTTCTGCTCGTACGCATTCACCGACGACAATCCTGTCGATGTAGAAAAGCGTATGCGAATCGTAGCTAATGCCCTCAAGGCCGGCGGCCATACGACATATTGTCACCTACTCGACCGTACCGCCGAAAAGCAAAACATCAGGCTGATATTCGCACAAGCGTTGCAAGAACTACATAACAGCGATGCCGTGGTGGCGATCGTGACATCACCAAACAGAAGCATTGGGCAGCTTGTAGAGATCGGTGCAGCACTGAGTCGCAACATACCCATATACCTGTACGAACATATGTCGGCCACCAACACGACATATCTGCCCGAACTAGTAGACAAGCACTATACCTGGAATACGCTTGATGATCTGGCGGAACTACTCGCGCATACGTAAATTGGTCTTACTGGTTGTTTTCAGGGGCGCTCATCGCCATACTACAATGTATGAGCATAACCGACGAGTACATAGCAGGCCTCGACGAACCACAAAAAACAATCCTCGCTTCGCTTTGCCACATAATACAAGAGGTTGCGCCCGACGCAACCGCGGCCTACAGCTATGGTGTACCCGGATTCCGCTACAAAGA
>CAYRPO010000047.1:2323-4840 GCA_964426305.1 uncultured Candidatus Saccharibacteria bacterium | reverse complement strand
ATGGGCGAAGTATGGGTGGCAGCGATCATCGCCATTATGCTGACTACCGGTAGGGCACTCGAGGAATTTGCCATGAGCCGTGCCAAAGCCGAGCTGAGTGCCTTACTTAGTCGCGCTCCAAAAAATGCTCACAAAATCAACGAAAATGACACCGTTGACGTAGCAGTAACTGAGCTAGTGACCGACGACATGATCTCAATCCGACCCGGCGAAATCATACCAATTGATGCGGTCGTGATGGAGGGGACCGCTAGTGTCGACGAAGCCAGTCTAACTGGTGAAAGCTTGCCGGTAGCAAAAACAGTGGGGGACGAGATACTAAGCGGTACTGTCAACTTAGACGGCATGCTGGTTGCGCGAGTGCTGCGCGTGGCCGAGGACAGTCAATACCAACAGATTGTGAAACTTGTCAGCAATGCCAGCACGCAACGCTCCCCATTCGTGCGCATGGCCGACCGTTATGCTGTTCCGTTTACCGTTTTTGCGTTTGCAGTTGCCGGAATCGCTTGGGCTATGAGCGGCGATTCAATGCGATTCTTGCAAGTCCTGGTCGTCGCCACGCCATGTCCGCTTATATTGGCTGCGCCAATCGCCATCGTGTCCGGCATGAGCCGATCAGCGAAACACGGTATCATAATCAAAAATGGCGGAGCACTGGAGCAACTTGCCCGGGCCAAAACGATCGCCTTTGACAAAACCGGCACGCTTACACATGGAGAACTAGTAGTTGACGCAGTCGTTGCCTTTGGTGCGCTCTCGACCAAAGACATTCTTGGGTACGCCGCCGCACTCGAAACGCATTCGAACCATGTCGTTGCGCAGGCAATTGTACAAAAAGCCAAAACCGAAAAATCGGACAAGCACGATGCCAAAAAGGTGCAGGAATTCGCCGGGCTTGGCCTGAAGGCACACATTGGCCTCAAGGAAATTCTGATCGGACGGCGACAGCTGCTTGACCAATACCATATTACGTACCCCAACACTCTGGACCCCGCCAGCCTGCAGGCCCAAACTGCCGCGTATGTAGCGGTCAACGGTAAGGCAGTTGGCGTGATCACATTCCGCGATCAAATCCGTGCCGAAAGTTCAGCTACCATACAGATTTTACAAACACTGGGCATCGTACATACGCTCATGGTTACCGGCGACAACAAACATACTGCTCACAAAGTTGCTACACAGCTGGGGATCACCCGTGTCATTGCGCATGCGCTGCCTGCCGACAAATTACAAGCCATTCAGGCGATTCCCGCCCACGAACGCCCAGTGGCCTTTGTGGGCGACGGCATCAACGATGCTCCAGTCCTGACTGCAGCTGATGTCGGTATTGCGCTCGGCGCGAAAGGCGCCACAGCTGCCAGCGAATCGGCAGATATCGTCGTCATGCAAGACAGTGTGGCCAGTGTGGCGCGAGCAGTGGCAATCTCAAAGCGCACCATCCGTATTGCACGCCAAAGTATTTTGATCGGCATTGGACTCAGCGTGGTACTGATGCTCGTTTTTGCCAGTGGCAAGTTTTTACCGATCTATGGTGCGCTTATACAGGAAATCGTCGATGTGATTGTCATTATCAACGCTCTTCGCGCCCATCACGGCGACAAAATCGAAACGCTCATTTCACGGGCCAGCAACAGTTCAGGAGGCCAGCAGATAGACTGACTACAGCGGCCAATGTATCTACAAAAATAGGTTAAGATCTTTGAGTTCGGGAGGCAAAAAGCCTTCCGAATGCTTAAAGCCAGCTTGCCATTTGTACGACTCACCATAGCCCAGGTCTTTCATAAGCGTCGTAGGGGCGTTGCGGACATGCAAAGGTACTGCCGATTCCGGGAACTGTTTGGCGGCCGCTTGTGCAGCGTGCATAGCATCGGTTACGACACGCGATTTTTTGGCTCCGGCTAGCACAACCGCGCAATGATACAAATTGTACTGGCATTCCGGCATGCCAATCCGCTCGACTGCCAAAAAAGTACTGACCGCAACATTCAAGGCAGGACTAGCGGCAATGCCAATGTCCTCGCTGGCAAAAATCACCATGCGTCTGGCTACAAATTTGGGATCTTCGCCGGCTTGTAGCATACGTGCCAGATAATACAGCGCAGCGTTTGCATCGCTTCCTCGCAAGCTTTTTATGAACGCGCTGATCACGTTATAGTGCATGTCACCATGCTTGTCATAGCCTGGTAACTTCTTTTGGGCAGCTGCCTTCACAATGTCCAGGCTTGGTGCATAGCCGCCGGACAATTGCAGCGCTAACTCTAAGTTTCCCAGCGCAACACGAGCATCACCGCCGGACAATTCCGCAATGTATGCGTAGACCGCTTTACTGACTCGCAAGCCCTTATGGTGCGTTTTTATAGCGCGCTTTAAAATTTGTACAATTTCATCTGCGGTTAACGGCTCTAGTACCAGCACCCGGGCCCGAGACAACAGGGGAGTGATGACTTCAAAACTTGGGTTTTCGGTGGTTGCGCCTATGAGCGTAACCAGCCCACTTTCGACATGTGGCAAAAATGC
>CAYRPO010000047.1:0-2223 GCA_964426305.1 uncultured Candidatus Saccharibacteria bacterium | reverse complement strand
TTTTGGGCTTTTTCTTTTTCGTGTTCATTCGCAAACTGAATTTCGTCTAAATCGACGACCTCGACATATGTTTTGTAGCCTTCTATGGCTGGCCACAACGCATCAAGTTGTGAGGTACTATGGGCAATGCGCGAGGCGCGTTCGTAGACCAAAAACGCAAATCGCAAAAACGGCAACAAAGCACAGGCGACCACCACTACTACCGTAACAGTCATGATCGAGCCAAGAAAAGTGTCGAGCTCTTCAAACGTGTCGATCGATGCCCCAAATTTGACACAAAAGAATCCCCATAGAGCTGCGAACGCGACAACAACTACGCGAGTTATGTTCCAACTACGGCTGACTCGCCGGCTTGCTAGTAGTAAACCGCGATTCTCGAGTTGCTTTTGCAGCAAATACTCGAACTGGCTGCCCCAATACCGTTCAATCCAACTGTCATACGATTTGCTGTCAAAACTATGAAGCTGCGCATCGGCATACACATATGCTTCAAAGGCCTGCAGATTAGTAATCGGCTGTTTTGTAGCGACCGCAACAAAACGACCTCGGCCTTCGGATCGCAACTGTAGGTACTGTCGATTTTCTAGGTCGAATACCGTAGCTAAGTATTCGGGCGATCCTACGGCCTGATCATACAAGTATGCCAATTCGGCCGGAGAGACGTCGGGCGGTGGAGTATATGCAGCAATTATAGTTTGCTTGTTACTTCGCTGTGCACGACGGTGCCTAGTGTTCGCAGACCGAACCACCAGTCCCAAAGACCACGCGACGAGCGCAACTAGTCCGTACAGCCCAACAATTGGCAAAAGTAACAGTTCCATGCTCTAGCCACGTGTCTTGCCGAGCAATCGTAGCAGTTCGACATACAGCCACACGACAGTCACCAACAAGGCAAAAGCGCCATACCATTCGAAAAATTTCGGTAGTTTATATGTTGCAGCACGTTCTACAAAATCAAAATCGAGCAGCAAGTTCAGTGATGCAATAAACACCACCACAAGGCTAAAGATGATGCCAAATGGACCACTATCGTAGATGAGCGGCATTTGCACACCAAACAGGCTAATCACCAAGGCAGCCACATAGTACAAGGCAACACCAAACGTTGCGATAAGTATAATGCTTCGTATTTTGTCAGTAACGCGTACAACCCGTGCCTGATACAAAAACAACGTCGAGAAAAAGATTGCGCCTGTCAATCCCACCGCCTGAGCGACGATTGCCGAACCATAGCCTTGTGCAAAAAAGTATGAAATACCGCCGACAAACAGACCCTCTGCTATCGCATACAGCGGGGCCGTGATCGCCGATCCTTGTGGTCGAAATGCCGTCACCAACGCCAGCGCAAGACCAATCAAAGCGCCCAGCATAGTGACAAACGGCATGGTGTCAGCAACGCTCCAGGCATAGCCAGCCGATGCCAACATGAGCACCATGAGCATACCAACTTTTGGAATGGTGCCGCCGATTGTTGCATGATCGATCGATTCTTGTGCTCGCAGTTTATCTATAATACCCTGTGATAGGGTCGGGTTTCCGCTCTTGTCCATGTTTACTCCTTATGCTCTTATTAGTATACCGAAATCCGGCGAACAATGGCACAAAAAAACTGGCTTCGTGCCAGTGGTAGTAATATGCATTATGGTGTATGGTGGGCGCCGACGAGATCACGACTCGATCGGCGCCCACCGCGCTGCTCAAGACATCAGCCCCAGCTTCTTCAGGGTGAGGTCGAGGTAGCCCAAGGGGAAGATCCCGTTGCTCCACGCCAGCTTGGCGTCGAGCGCATTGATCTGCAGCTCAGTCGGCGTCGACCTGTAGACCCTGACGCTCTTGATGCGCTTGCCGTTGGCGCCGTACAGCTTGGCGCCCTTGCCGGGGTACAGCTTGTGGCCCTTGATCTTGAAGAAGGTACGGGCCTTGGTCCACTTGTGCGCCGCGACCTCCTTGCTGAGCACCAGCCAGGCCTTGACAGGCGACTGATTGGCACGGGGGTTCTTCTTGAACAGGATCAGGTTGGCCTCGTAGCCAACCGCCATGCTCATGTCACGGTTGTCGAACCGGACCCTGACCGCGTTCACGCGAACCCGGTGACCGTTCTGTGTCACGGTGTAGCTCTTGGGCCACATCTTGACGATGGGCTTGGCCTTGGCGTAGGTCGCCACCACCGGCGGCGGCGAGACCTGCATGGCACTGGACGGCACCACCGGCGACACGAGCAAC
>CAYRPO010000046.1:0-5974 GCA_964426305.1 uncultured Candidatus Saccharibacteria bacterium | reverse complement strand
GTAGATTTTTTAGCAGTAACTTTCGTGTAGTCTGGTAGTTCGATCTTGCCGATCACTTCAACCTCGGCCGTGAACTCTAGGTCGGTGTATGGCACAAACTTCACTATGTCGACTTTTGGCTGAGCGACTACTCGAATCTTTTGCTCGGCGACTGCTTCGCTGTACAGGTGGTTCAATGCTTCGTCGAGCACCTGGCTCTGTAGGTAGTTGGAATCAAGCTGTTTTTCGGCAACCGTGGGCGGTACTTTTCCAGCGCGGAAGCCTGGCACCTTGAGGTTTTTCGACAATTTGTCGACGGTATGTGCCTTTAGGTCGTTTAATTCACTGCCGGTAGCAGCAATTGTCAATTTGATACTAGTGTCTGAAAGGGATTTAGATGTAATGCGCATAGCTACATACTCTATCAGATACGGGTGGATTTTTCCACACCCCTAGCTTCAAGAAGTATCTGGACAAGGCGCTCTGGAGAGTGCTTTTCTTCGGTGCCATCACGCAAGTTTTTGAGCGAGAACTGACCATCGGCAAGCTCGGTTTCGCCAACAATCATCACGAATCGAACACCAGACTTGTCGGCTGCCTTGATTTGTTTGTCGAGCTTACGTCCGGTACTGTCGACAGCAACTCGTAC
Source organism: uncultured Candidatus Saccharibacteria bacterium (assembly GCA_964426305.1). GTDB lineage: Bacteria > Patescibacteriota > Saccharimonadia > Saccharimonadales > CAIOMD01 > CAYRPO01. Next base: position 5,346 of record CAYRPO010000046.1, on the reverse strand, counting down.
GCCTTCTTGTCGCATCATGCGTAACAAGCTTTGTGCATCTGCATATGTATCGCCTGCTAACACCACCCAGACGTCTGTCGGATACGTGTCTTCGGGTAGTAGCTTGTGTGTCTCGAGGAAATCATGCAGCGCAACATCTCCAAAACCAAAACCGACTGTCGGCACAGGCTCGACGCCGAATTGCCCCACGAGGCCGTCGTAGCGACCACCGCCAAACAACGCTCTATTGTTTGCAGGGTCAGTATCGAACAGTTCAAACACAATGTCGGTGTAGTAGTCAAAGCCGCGCATAAGCGTGATGTCATATGCCGCATTTGTAATACCACTTATGTGCAGTAGGTTTTCGAGCTCAACGAGACGTAAGGCCGCCGGATGCAGCTGCACCTCTGTTGGCAGATCTTTGAGCGTCTGAGCTTGCAGCAGTTGCAATAACTTTACGTCAACGCCGTCATCGCGTTGACTTGGGCTAATACTTGCCGACAGCATTGCCTGGAACTCTGCCGGATCAAGCTTGTTCATGCGGTCAATCAGCCGAATGATTGTAATTGTCTCGGCATCGTCAAGGCGTAAGTAATCTTGCATGAGATAGTTCATGAGCTGACGTGAATTCAATCGCAGGACGTATTGGCTGCGGGTAGCGCCGAACTTTTGCATGATCGCATCAGCCACGGCAATAATCTCATGATCTCCGGCAACGCCTTCGACGCCAAACAGATCTACATTTAGCTGCCAGTGCTCACGCAAGCGGCCTCGCTGTGGTCGTTCGTATCGCCACAGGTTTGGGATACTAAACCATCTGACAGGGTACGCCAGCTCTTGTCGGCGGCCAGCAATCATGCGGCTGACCGTAGGAGTCATCTCGGGTCGCAGCGTGACCTCACGACCACCACGATCGGTGAAGTTGTATGTTTGTTCGTTTACGATTTCTTGGCTTGTCTTTGCCAAATACAGATCGATTGGCTCCAAGATCGGCGCATCATATTCTTCATAACCAAAACTCTGAACAACATCACGCCATACGGTAAAAATATAGTTTTGCTGTCGTTTGTCTTTTGGGTAAAAATCGCGTGCGCCTTTGTAGCTTTGTGTTGACAGTGCCATATTGAACTCCATTATACATCAGTAATGTGTGTCTATTCACAACAGGGGAATCATTCTTATGCAAAACGCCGAACATATCGGCTCCATATAGCAATGGCTAGCCGACCAGGTTCGGCAACATATGCAAGCTATAATCACTGATGATGTGCATGATTTACCTACTATGGCATGCTACGAGTTTGTTTGCAACTTTACCACACAACAGATTCACATCATACTACAGAAAGATATAAGGAGAGTATTATGGCCGTACCATATGAAGCAGTTGCCTCACCCAAGGATATGCGAAACAAGGATGTAATTGAGGTTATCGAGAGTGTTGTTCGTTTATATAAAGCATCATGGGAAGCATTTAAGCTCAACTGGTTAACTTTTGTGCTACTCATGCTCGTACCGACGGCAATGGCCCTCGTGGCGGTACCGCTCGTCATCTTACCGATGTTCACCGGTTCTGATGCCGGCATACTCCTAGGATCGCTCATGCTACTCGTAGTACTTGCGATCACCTTGCTTTTTGCGCCATCGCTTACGGTCACATCATTCGAGAGCGCACATGGCCGCACGATTGATTTCGAGGGAGCGTTCAATCAAAGCAAGCCGTTTGTTGTTCGTTATGTATTGCTAAGTCTTGTTATCGGCATACTTGTTGTGTTGGGTTTGATTTTGTTCGTCATTCCGGGTCTTATCGCCATCTTCTTTCTGAGCGCTGCTCCATACTTACTCGTTGCCAAAAACCTATCCATTCGTACATCATTGCGCCAAAGCATTGACCTGACGAAAATATATTGGAAGCCGGTACTGGGGCTTGTGTTCATCAGTGCTTGCACGGGCGCCCTTGGGGGCATACCATTTATCGGTACATTTATTGCGTTTGCGGTGCAGATTGTTTTTTACTGCGCACCAGCCATGATCGTGACGCGCGTCGTAGAAACAACGAAAAAATAAGACTACCACTCATACATACAAAATTACGCAACAGGAACATATGACTCATACTGATGTAATACAACCCAATTCAGAAAACAGCAACGTCTCAAGCAAGACCCTTAACTGGCTGCGCGCCGCGGTCCTTGGCGCCAATGACGGCATCGTATCAATCTCTGGCCTCGTTGTAGGTGTCGCCAGTGCAACCGATTCAAAATCGGCAATCGCAACCGCAGGCATCGCTGGTGTTTTGGCAGGCGCACTGTCGATGGCGGCTGGCGAATATGTGTCCGTGAGTACACAACGTGATTCCGAGCACGCACTACTTGCAAAAGAACGCTGGGAGCTAGAGAACATGCCCGAAGAAGAACTTGAAGAGCTTGTTCGAATCTATAAGCAAAAGGGCTTAAGCCAAAAAACGGCACGGATCGTTGCCGAAGAACTGACTGCACACGACGCTTTTGCGGCGCATGTAGACGCCGAACTTGGCCTAAACCCAGATGAGCTTACAAATCCTTGGCATGCAGCATATGCATCAGCGCTTGCTTTTAGTGCAGGTTCCGTCATACCGATGGCGGCCATTCTACTGCCACCAGCACATCTTCGCGTACCCATAACCTTTGCATCCGTGTTGATGGCGCTCGCCCTCACTGGATTCGTCAGCGCAAAGGTAGGCGGCTCACCTGCAACAAAGGCAGTGGTTCGTGTCGTCGCAGGAGGCGCGTTAGCAATGATTGTTACATATGCGATTGGTTCGTTGTTTGACATTTCATCACTTTAGCACTAGCCAAAGCACCACACACGTTTACACGAATTTGTACAAAATCTGATTGTTTTTGCCTCGACGGACAACTGCATAACCGTCAATTGCGTCGCTTACATCGAGATTGGTTTGCGAAAGAGGAATCTGTGATCCATTGATATATACGGCATTAGACTCCAGGAAACGGCGCGCTTCACCCTTCGAGCTTGCCAGGCTCCCTTCGACTAGTATGTCTACTAATGCCTGCTTAGTGCCCCGCACAACAGGAAGTTCGCGTGCCAATTCTTCAAAATCGGCCGCCTTTAGTTCGTCGTAGGGTCTGCCACCAAAAAGCACTTCACTAATCTTTCGTACGCTATCTGCACGATCAGCGCCATGAACCAAGCATGTTGCCTCGTAAGCGAGTGTTTTTTGTGCAATCCGAGCCGAACGATCTGTATCGAACTGCTGACTGAGGTGGTCGATGTCGGTTTTTGAAAGTGTCGTGTAGATCCTCAGGTAGTCGATCACGCTTTCATCGTCAACGTTCAGCCAAAACTGATAAAACTGGTAAGGACTGGTAAGGACTGGATCCAGCCACACCGCGCCTGCCTCGGATTTACCAAACTTTTTGCCCGTCGACTTGTTTATAATGAGCGGAGCAGACCATATATGCGCATCAACACCTTCAACCCGCCTGATGAGCTCGACACCGGCAATACTGTTCCCCCATTGGTCGCTTCCGCAAACTTGTAGTGTGGCACCATGTGTTCGATAAAGATGCAAAAAGTCATAGCCTTGGATGAGTGCATAGCTAAATTCGGCATAACTAATCCCGCTACCGCCTTCGCCTAAGCGAGTCTGAATAAATTCACGTCCAAGCATTTGGCTCATCGGCACGTGTTTGCCGATATCTCGCAAGAATTCTAGGTAACCGATGTCCTTGAACCAGTCATAGTTGTCGACCAGTTCGATCTTGGCGCCTTCAAAAAGTCGCTGGTATTGTGCACGAATACCGGTCTTATTGGTATCAATCTCTTCAAGACTTTTTAAATCTCTCTCCTCGTCTTTGCCGTCCGGGTCGCCAATCATGCCTGTCGCACCACCAACTAGCAATATTGGTTTGTGGCCGTGGTCTATAAAATGACGGATCATCATGCTCATAGCAAGCTGCCCGATATGCATGGACTTAGCGCTTGGATCAACGCCCCAATAAAATGTGATTGGCTCGCCGTCTAGTACGGAGATGTCATCGAATGTTGTTTGATTGACGAAGCCTCGCCATCGCAGTTCTTCTGAAAGTGTCATTTGGTAGTCTCCAGTTTGGTTGATATACGTCTAGAATGAGCCCCTAGTGGGGCATGCGTACAACAGAGATAGAAATGCTCTTTTCATCTGATCAATAGCATACCACGTTTCCGTGGATTGCATGTGCTAAGTCAATGCCAATAGGCAATATCTTTAATCGGGAAAGTCAGGAAAACCCGGCAAACGACCAGGGGGCTGCGACGTATATTCTTTATGATCTAGCAGACCTCCTTGCGCACGAATGTTTTCTGGACCATACGACTTTGTGCCCAGCAAGCGATCATTGGCGTCGATCGCTTCGAGCAGCGGCTTAATTACCGTGAATTCTTGTTCGTATTGTCGTTCGATTGCTGCGGCATCGCTCGCGAGCCGCATGCCTTTTTCGAGCACCGAAGGTCGAATCTTTAAATCTCGTAATCGTTCAGATCCCGCACATAGCGCCATCAACTCTTGGGCATTGCGTCGACAATACAGATAGTACCCCCACACGTCTACGAGCTGGGGAGCGGTGCGCAATACGGCCTGTATGCTCATGAACGATTGCTCAATATCCTGTTTTGCCCGCAACTCAGCTGCAGTGCATGGTTGGCGCATCGATTCAACAGGCTTTTTCAAACCCATACCGACACAATCCCTTTTAACTTGTCACTTATAACGATCACATCATAGCAGATATAACAAGCCATCTTCGAGTGGCTCTTTGTCGCAGCAAGCCTTTAGCCTTCTACCACTACCTGAAATCCTCCATAGGCCATCCTTTGCATGTCGGCTGGCATCTCGAAGCCAACTTGATCCGTGTACACTTTGTCCATTTCTGCCATCACTTTTTTGTTGACCTCGTCACGATGCTCTTTTGACTCAAACACGATAAACGAAATCTCTGCCATCTTCTGATACTCAGCCTCTTTGCCCTTGGGTACTACCAGCACAAATCCATCAATATATTTTGCCATCGCCTACACCCCTTTCTACTACCATTGCGTCCACATGACCTCACGCACAACCACCTACTTTACTGTACCCCACACTCGACTCTTTGTCTGTAATACCCCCCCAAAAAAACCTACGGCCCAGCAACCCATACGCCCACCCAGCCAAAATTGTGGTGCGATACATGGGTGAAAAGGTACACGAAGTCAGAGATGATATTTGATTGTAAACCTGGGGGGTCGTCCTCTATGCGTGTTATTTTGTGGCATATGTGGAACTCTGTCGGGCTTCATGCGTGAAGATTCAAATCAGTTTTCGTGCCAACCATATAAAAAACCCAG
>CAYRPO010000045.1:2880-6244 GCA_964426305.1 uncultured Candidatus Saccharibacteria bacterium | reverse complement strand
CTGTCTATATTTAACAGCGTCACCGCGTTTGCCGTTTTCTTTTTCGTTGCCCTGACGAGCCTATTGTTGTTGTTTGGTATTACGCCGCGACGTATGTTTGCCTATGTTGTCAGCATGTTCCGACGTGAACCGAAAGACGAAGACGAGGCGACTGATTTGGCTCAGCTCAAGAACAAAGAGCACGAGTTCAAGTTGCACGAAGGCGTGCCTACAGTACATCATGAAAAGTCCGAACGGCAGCCCGTAGCGGCACGTGGGGCTGGTTTAAAAAACAGCGCCCCTAAGCTAACCAATACCGAAGACCATGCTGCGCTGACTGCCGCTAGTGATCCAAACTGGAAATTCCCAGGCTTGCACCTGCTAAACCAAAAGCAAGATAAAGCTGACCCCGGCAATGTCGAAGAGCGAGCCGAAATTATTCGTGAGGGTCTGGCCAACTTCAATATCGAAGTCGAGATGGAAGGTGCTAATGTTGGCCCGCGAGTGACGCAGTATACGTTGAAGCCAAACAACGGTGTGAAGATGAGCAAAATCGTGTCATTGAGTGACAACATTGCGTATGACCTAGCGGCCACGTCAATTCGTATCGAGGCACCAATCCCTGGTAAGCGTGCTGTGGGCATTGAAGTGCCAAACATCACATCGGCAACGGTGCGAGTAGCAAGTATACTGTCGTCGAGTGAATGGGCCAAAAAAAAGTCGTCGCTGTCGTTTGCGATTGGCAAGGACATCGCTGGCAATCCGGTCGTTGGACAGCTCGACAAGATGCCTCACTTGCTGATTGCCGGTCAAACTGGGTCTGGTAAATCAGTCATGATCAACACGCTGCTTACGAGCATGCTGTATCGCAACAGTCCGAGTGATCTAAAACTGATCTTGGTTGACCCAAAGACGGTTGAACTAACCCCGTACAACAACATCCCGCATCTACTGACACCAGTGATTGTCGAGCCCGAGAAGTGTATATCGGCGCTCAAGTGGGCGGTCGCCGAGATGGAGCGACGTTTGCGTACGTTTGGCGATGTGAGCAAGCGAAACATTGCCGAATACAATGAACTCAAAAAAGAAGAAGGCATGCCGTACATAGTGATCGTCATCGACGAGCTGGCTGACCTGATGATGATGGCCGCACGAGATGTTGAGGCGCTGATTGTGCGTTTGGCACAAAAAGCTCGTGCAGCAGGCATTCACTTGGTGCTAGCTACCCAGCGCCCAAGCGTCGATGTGATCACCGGCCTGATCAAGGCTAACGTACCTGCACGAATCGCTTTTACGGTAACCAGCCAGGTTGACTCACGAACAATCATCGACGGCGTGGGCGCCGAAAAGCTACTAGGCATGGGTGACATGTTGTTCAAGACGCAAGAGATGCCTAAGCCAATTCGTGTGCAGGGCGCATTCATCGACGACGGCGAGACCATGAAAGTTACCGACTTTTTGCGCGAACAACGCGATCCGCAGTATGACGACGAAGTTGTTAGTATGCCTGTTCAGCTAAACGGTAAGGGTGGGATTGTTGTCGAGCATGCCGGCGGTAATGATGCTGACGATGACATGTGGCACGACGCCGTACGCGTGGTGATCGAAGGCGGCAAGGCTAGTACAAGCTTGCTGCAACGACGTTTGCGAATCGGCTATGGCCGCGCTAGTCGACTGATCGACATGATGGAAGAGCAGGGCATCATCGGCGCAGCCGACGGCTCACGCCCGCGTGAAGTGTTGGTACGTAGTATGGATGAAGCGTTCGGTGTGTCAGAGACTCCTGCGGAAGATGGTGCTCGACATATCGAAGTTACTACCGACCCCCGCGACGAATTTCTGACCCGCTAATTTTAGCCTTGCATGGCTCATGCGTTATGTCGTATCATGCATGCAAATGATCAAAACAAAGCCAGTAGTTGATGGGGTACGATTCTAAATGACAGATTGGCGCGTCAGCATGGCGGACCATGCTGACGCGCTGGCACATACTCCTTGTGAGACTTCACAGCGTCCTTGGCCCGTCGATGAAGCGACGGGTTTTCCTTTGCCAGTCTATGCACTCGACAAAGCGCCAGGTGTGTATACACGCTCAGGACAGCCATATCATGCCGACCCTGATCTACATCACTTCTTTTTTCCCAGAGCGTTGTATAACGGGCGCGAAGCAGCCCTTGGTGGTCAGGTCGTGCGACTGACACGAGTACAAAAGGTTCGAAGATACCACCATACAGAGCTGCACAAAAATCTTGGTCCGCCTCCGCCGCTTACCGATCCAACGGATCAGTTCAATATAGGGGTACTTGCATTATCTGACTATTTACCGAGACAGGCTGTCGATCCGCGTACTGATGCTATGGAGGTGGTGCGTCTAGACAGCCGGCAGCACAACAAAATTCGTGAGCGAACATACAGAGATTTTGATGTTCAGTACCATTCGGTGATTGGCAAGTTCTTTTTGCGAGTAATGACAACCAGACATATTCACAGTCTTGACCCGAATGTGCCAGAAGAATTTCTACATACAAAAATCAGTAAGCGTCGGTATGACTTAGCTCGGTATATATTGCACAGCGTTGCCGAAGATGCGGTAATGCCAATTAATGCAGTATACGCAAGGGGTGTACATGACGAGTTGATCCCTCCGAACGCCCCATCACCATTTCGCATAGTAACGTTCTACGCGAAGAAAACGAAAGTCGAAGAGGGTATTGCAAGCGCAGTTCGTGAGGCATTGTCGGAAGCAGCTTGAAAAACAGGGGTGGTTGTGGTACAATAGACGGGTTATTAACTTCAGATTATCGCCAACAGGGCAGATAGTCGGAATCCAAGGGAAGGAGCTCTCATGAAAGACAGCTACGAAATAGCTGTACTGTATCACCCAGATCTTGAAATCGATCTGGAAAAAGCCGCCGCAAAGATTACCAAGATCTTTACGGATAACGACGGTACCGTAACCGCCGAAGACAACTGGGGCAAGCGTAAGCTTGCATACAGTATCAAGAACCATGACCATGCTGTGTATGTATTCTATACAGTTGACCTACCGGCCCAAAGCGTTCGCAAGGTCGAGGGCATCTTGAATATTACAGATGAAGTGATTCGTTTCTTGATTACTAAGCCTGACACCAAGGCGATTGCCAAAGCAGAGGCATTCAAGGCCGCCAAAGAGAAGCGCAAAGCACGTGCAAACGAAGAAAAAGCAGCAGAAACCGAGTAGAGTAGGCTAATTTGGGAGGGAGTCAATAGATATGGCACGAAGTTTTAACCAAGTGATACTGATGGGTAATCTTACACGCGACCCCGAAGTTCGCGCCACGCCAAGTGGTCAAAGCGTCACGAGTTTCGGCTTGGCGCTGAATCGTAGTTACAAAGGTCAAGACGG
>CAYRPO010000045.1:0-2780 GCA_964426305.1 uncultured Candidatus Saccharibacteria bacterium | reverse complement strand
TTTTGACTATAAAGACGTCAAAACATTACAACGCTTCGTGAACCAATACGGGCAGATCGAAGTACGCAAGCGAACAGGTTTGACCGAGATGCAACAGCGTCGCCTGAGCAAAGCTATCAAGCGCGCTCGTCACATTGCCTTACTTCCATTTGTCGCATCAAACTAGTTTAGGGAATTGGGATTAGTAGATGGTAGTTAGGGTAAAACCCCAATAATTCGGAGAATTATGTATGGCATTTGGCATTACAGATCTTAAAAAGGGGACGATATTTCAGTTTGAAGGTCACCCGTACAAGGTAGTTGACTATAACCAAAAGGTGATGGGTCGTGGCGGTAGCATCGTAAATGTGCGAATCAAGAGCCTGATCGACGGTAAGGTGCTCGAAAAAACCTTTAAGGGGAACGAATCTCTGGAGGCGGCAGATGTTGGATACCGGAATGTGCAGTATTTGTACTCGGATGCGACGACACTGTACTTTATGGACTCCGAAACATACGAACAGATCGAACTGTCAGTTGATTTGGTTGGGCAACAGGCTGGCTACCTCAAAGAAGGTGATATTGTTCGCGCACAGACCTTCGACGGGAGAGTGATCAGCATCGAGCTACCAAAGAATGTCTACCTAGAGGTTGTATATACAGAAGATGTCGTGAAGGGTGACACAACGAGTAGTGTACTCAAAGAGGCAGAGCTAGAAACAGGCATCACGGTCCGTGTGCCGGCATTCATCAAGCAGGGCGATCTCATCAGTGTCGACACCGAAACCGGTGCATATCGTGAGCGTAAAAAATAAAACATACGAGCGTCATGTGTACTGTGCCTGTATGCCCAAGGAACCGCAAGAACTGACTATGAGCCACAAAAATCGTCTAGATATAGAACTCGCCAGAGAAGGGCTTGTCACTAGCCGTTCTCAGGCCGAGAGTTATATCCGGCTTGGCAAAGTCACCGTTAACGGCAAGGTGGTGCGCAAGCCAGGTTTTTTTGTGACACAAGGCGCGGTGTTAGTTATAGCGCCAGTTGCGCAATATGTGAGCCGGGCTGGCCTCAAGTTGGCCAGCGTATCGCATATATTGCATATCGATTTTCATGACAAGACTGTACTAGATGTGGGAAGTAGTACCGGTGGTTTTACTGATTTTGCGCTGCAGCATGGTGCAAAAAAGGTGTATGCGGTAGATGTGGGCACCGACCAAATGCATCAGCGGTTGCGGGGCGATGACCGTATAGAATTGCATGAACAGACCGATATACGGGCGTTTTCGCCCACGGAAGCACCGGACATCGTCGTGATCGACGTGAGTTTTGTCTCTCTGCGTGAAATTTTGCCGCACATAGCGACACTATGCAATAAGGATACTCAGGTGGTTGCTATGTTTAAGCCGCAATTCGAGGCCGGTAGCGATACAAAACACAAGGGCGTCATCAAAAACGATGCGATGAGACGTGATATATTGAAGCAATTCGAAGTATGGGTCAAACAGCGTTTTGTGATCGTCGACAAAGCGGATTCAGAGGTTGCTGGCTCAAAAGGTAACCGAGAAAAATTCTATGTGCTGCGGATCATTGACAAAGCGGTATCAAAGTTGTAATATAATCCAGTTTGCCTAATCCTGGGTAAACATCTCACCCGTCTCGGAAAGGACGGATAGCACATGCACATGCGACGTAACTTGACCGCAGGGCTGCGCCGGTTGGTCGTAGCTATTGTGGCTATCGCGATGGCGCTTGGCGTCATCGCACCGCAGCCTTCGGATGCGGTGCCGGCCAAGAAGGCCGGTGTGGCCACCTCGGCCGCAGCGCCGGCCAAGAAGGCCGGTGTGGTTACATCGGCCGCGGTGCCGGCCAAGAAGGCCGGTGTGGACACCAAGAAGGCACCCAAGGCACCCAAGGGGTGCCGCGCGAAGGGCCAGCGCACGATCGTGGGCCAGGTCGACACTGACATCAGTTTCGGGCTGCCCTACCGTCCCGAACTGGCGGCACAGGCGTGGTATTGCGCGACGGCGTCGCGCAAGCATCCGACCACCATCACCCTTCGGTACGTGAGCGTGCGTGGCGCCAATGCCGCGTCCGCACGCGCGATCGTTGACGTCCACCAGCTCGGAGTGTCCTACGCGAGCAGGAAGAAGAGCATGGTCCACCGCAAGGCCACCGCTCCCGATGGCAAGTGGCTGCGGGTCGGTGGTGCGCGTGGTTTGCGCCTGACTGGGTGCAGCTACAAGCGGCCTTGCGTGTTGACCGTAGCCTGGTACGCCCATCTCTCCGGCGGCTCGCTGCTGGGCATGTGGGCCGCGAGGTACGTCCGCGCAGGGCGTAAGATGTAGTTGCTTGGTGGTGGGCGTGTTACGAAACACGCCCACCACCACAAAATCCAAGACAAGTCACCACGAATGAGTTCGTGGTTTTTTTGTGCAACTGTAACAGATGGAGTCTACTTGGATACGTTAAACCGGAATTCGACGACATCGTTTGGCTGCATGATGTACGTTTTGCCTTCGGTTCTGACTTTGCCCATACTGCGGGCAGCGCTTAGTGAGCCTGCGATTACGAGGTCTGTATAGCTTACGATCTCGGCAGCAATAAACCCACGCTCAAAATCACCATGTATTACTCCTGCTGCTTGCGGAGCGGTAGCGCCGACTGGAATCGTCCAGGCGCGTACTTCTTTTTCACCAGCCGTGAGGTAGCTTTGTAGCCCGAGCGTGTCATAGGCGGCGTGAATCAGCTGTATAAGGCCTGATTCTTGTACGCCATATTCGGTGAGCATTTCAGCTCGTTC
>CAYRPO010000044.1:0-7099 GCA_964426305.1 uncultured Candidatus Saccharibacteria bacterium | reverse complement strand
TTATTGTTTCTGTACCGATCGCAACAATTTTGTTCAAACGCAAAACATCACAATAAAGCCAAACCTAAACGACATGAAAAAGAAACATAGCACACGACCAGCAGGCCACCATTCTAGAACGCCTGCGCACGGCACACAAAAGCCTACTTTGAAACGCAGATTACTAAAGCTTCTAATGTCTCTTGTGCCGCTTGTGCTTTTGTATTGGATATTTGCCGTCAAGATACCTTCAGAAGTTAGCTATAGTGAAGTATGGGCATCGGTAACAGCGCTGACTTTTGGACAAAATCTGTTATTACTGTTTGTTGGCTTGTTGACGATTGTCGTGTATGGTTGGACATCGGCAACGGTACTGCCAGGCTTGTCACTTCGAAAGGGTACGCAATCTGCGGTTTCTGGCCAGATGACGTCGGTTGTTTTGCCACCGCCGATTGACCTGGTTATACGATTTGGCATGTACAAAAGTTATGGTTTTTCGGTCGATAAGTCAACTGTGGCAGTTGCCGTTGCTGGCATTGCTCGGTACTTTACGGTATTTGCCTTGCCGCTCATGGGGCTTGGTGTCTTAATCCTTGTCGGTCAAGGCAGTAAAGATTATGTCATATGGCTACTGGTTGGTGGGGCATTGTTTGGGTTTGCTTTATGGTTAATGCGACTAGTCCTGTTAAGCGATCGATCGGCACGTGCTGTTGGGCGTGTTTTACAAAATATAGTCACTTGGGCCATAAATAAAGTGCATCGCACTTTAAAACGAGATATTGTTGCGATTGTAGCGGATTTTAGCGGGCGTACACGAGCTGTTGCAATCGGCAACTTTCGGCACATCGCTATATCGAATATTGCCTGGGGCTTTTCATGTTACTTCGTGATGTTGTTTTCGATTCGCTTCTGCGGCATTGATGCCAGCATCTTTAGTGCTGCATACGTACTTCTCATTACCGGCTGTATGTTACTGCTGAATGCTTTTCCGATCACACCCGGTGGTATTGGCGTTACCGAAGCAATTCTGGTTGCATTCATTCCGTTTCCAAACGAACACGTGCAAGCCGCATTTCTGTCGGCGTTATTTGTCTACAGGATTTATACATGGCTCCTGCCCCTGCCTGTTGGCGGGATCGCCTACTTTACATGGCGTCGTCAACAAAAACGAGCAAAAGCGAATACCTAATATACAAAAAGCCCGTTAGGCCGTATAGAATCAGCTTACTTCGTCGCCAACACTTCCTCGAAGCGTTGTCTGTCGAAGCCAAGAATTTTCTCCATTGTGCCATCTTCGTCCTCGATCGTACTAAACGGGACGCCCATCTGTCCGCTTAGACGAATCATGTTCTGGGCAGCAATTGGATTCTCGTCAACATTGTAGTTTGTATACGCAATCGATTTTGAGCTAAGCCAGTTTTTCAACATGACACAATACGGACAGGTTGTTGTGCTATAGATTGTAATTGTTTTCATACGTCTTTCTCCTTAAGCATTGTTTACATTCTCCATAAATCGTGAGATATCCGGAAATACTACAATCGCCAATTGACTCTTCGAGTATAGGTATAAGTTTGTCTTTGACGTTCGTGTCGCGAAGCAGTCCACATGAAGCGCACTGAAAATGGTCATGTGGGGTAGTGTTCGCATCGTAGCGCATTGAGCCGTCAGTGTCTTTTGGCGCCAGCCCAATAGTGCCGCGCGATGCCAACCGTGCGGTCGCGCGATGTACGGTCGTTGCACTTAGATCAGGATAGTGCACACGCAATTCACGCAGGATCTCTGCATTTGTCGCATGGCCATACTCAAGCAAAAACTTCTGTATGGCAGTGCAATACTTTGTTTGCCGTTGGGCCACTTCGGGTATGTTCATGATGCTATGAGTATATCGTAAATACTTGTTAATGTAAATAGTTTACATTATAATTGCACCTACAAAACACTATAAAGGGGAATTATGAATCGAATATTTGTTGATGTACGAGAACCATTTGAATATGCAACAGGCCATGTAAAAGGTGCAATTAACATACCGCCGTCCAAGCTCATAGCTGGTGCTAGCAAACTGAAAGATGTTCCCAAAGATACCGAGATTGTACTCTATTGTCTGTCTGGCAGTCGGTCGAATGCATCCATGCATATACTGCGCCAAATGGGCTATACAAATCTTGTAAACGGCATTAACAAGCAGCAAGTCAAAGCCAAATATGGTATCTCTAGTTGATTATTTCTTGATGTGGTTGTATTGACTGTTACGGCCCATAGGGCTTAAATAGAAGCACGCGCTCGCATTATGAGAAAAAACAAAAAACCCATACGTTTGGCCACGTCTCACAGACAGTACTCTGGCCTGTTGATGGTATGTGTGACATTGACAGTACTGCTGGTCGGACTCGTTGGAGCCTGGCTACTGCATGGCTCAAAGGCAGCCGGTTCGGCTACGCTCAACCGCAACGCAACCAGCGATTCAGCGCTTTTTGCATCAACAACCAGCGAATTGGGACGTCGAGGTTTTCTAAAAACGAGCCTAGCGAACGTGGGCACAGATTTGTCAAAGACCATGGCTACATCATGTTCCCTGCCGACGTGGCCGAATGTCACTGCCGATAAGCTAACCGTATCGAAGACGATCTGTTGGCCGTCTTCAGAGATTGACACGAGTCTGAGTCAATATTGGAAAGTACAGGGTATGGGCGGCAACAATACCGCAAGTGATCTTGGAGGACTGCCACATGCCAACTACCTACTAGTGTCCTTGTACAACAAGCCTGCCGAGGACACTGCAAAGATTCAACTCGTAAATACTGGTGCTAGTCCAGCAAAATACCAGGATATATATCTGATGGGATCGTGTTCAACGACCAGCTGCCCATTAAAACTCAACACCCACGCAGGGGGCGTAGCCATGGTCGGGCGCTGGATATATGTTGCCGACACGAGTGGTATACTGGTTTTCGATTCACAGGCTGTGTATCAGAATCCAAGTACAGGCTTGTACTATCTTCCGCGGTACGGTAGATGGTCTTTGGCACAGTCTACGATCACGTGCAACGACGGCACACAAGTCAAGACGCCGAAGATATCGTCCCTAGCGATCGACCCAAGCACGTATAAAATCGTTACAGTTGAGTATGTCGACAAGGCATTGTCGTGTGATAGTACCAATATGACAAATATCATATGGTGGAATGCGTCAGAGGGTGGGCTGGATGCGACATCTAGTACCAATACAAGCGGCGATACAGTCAAAAGTGCTGCCGCAGCGAACGTCTACAGTTTCAGCTCGAGCGCCGACCCCAGGCATATCAACGGTGGCATTTCATTTAAAGGAAAAACATATCTAAACGACACCAGTGAGACCGTAGACGGCGCATCTGATCAGCAAGTGCAATATAAACACAACGCAAGTATGGGGTTGGAAAAAACTATCCTTATGCCAAAAACCAATCCAGAAGGCATATACCTCAATACATGCTCAAACATGTTCTGGACTGCCAACGAGGGCACAAGCGCCATGGCGAATACATTCATATATGCCTATAGTCTCGAATCAATCAGCCCAGAGGCTGGCACAGCGACAGCGTGCGGCACGGTTGTCAAGCCCACCGCCAGTATCACATCTCCCTTAGTAGGAGCGCTGATCACTCAGGGAAGTTCTGTGGCAATTGCCGCTGCCGCCGAAGATACGGCAACAGCCGTGACGAAAGTAGAGTTTTTGATTGACGGTGTGATTGCTACTACAGACACTACTGAGCCGTATACGTATACATGGGCAACGGCTAACGCGTCTATCGGCACTCATACACTCACCGCAAAAGCATATAACAAGTACAATCTTGCAACGACAAGCACTGCGATCCCGGTTTCCGTTCAGGCGTCTGCCGTTCTGGGTGATTTGAATGGCGACAATCAGGTGAATGTGTTTGATCTGTCTAGCCTATTGGCAAGCTGGAGTCGAACCGCTGGCATGGCTGATCTCAACCAAGACGGCATCGTGAATGTGTTTGATCTGTCCGTGCTTTTGCGAAACTGGACACCGTAGACACTGAAGCCAAAAATACAGGGTAGGCTGTAGTGTTGAAATAATTGAGCAGTCAATATTGTACTACCCATGTAAATAAGGGTACATCCAATGACAATGGTCAAGTCTTCGAAAAAACAGCAACTTATTACATGGGTGATTGTTATGGCGCCCATGGTGCTCGCGGTTGTGATAGTTATGCTCTTTGCGCAGCACACGGCAGTAGTCCCTGATCGCTCTAGTGCCAGTGAATCACTTGTGGCGACCCAACGCGGGGCAGGCCAATACCAGGCGATTACAGTGCCATCGGAGACGGTGTTACAAAATACACCACCCCAAACGATCGATCAGTTGATATATCTGCTCGAAGAAGAAAAGTTGGCGCATGATGTCTATCTGGCGATGCATGAACAATATGGTGCGCGTGTCTTTGACAACATTCTTAACAGCGAAGATACGCATCAATCTCGGGTGCTAGCGTTGCTGGCGGTACGAGATATTGCTGATCCCCGAGCAAAAATAGCGGGCCAATTCACAAACCAAAATTTGCAAAAGCTCTATGATGATCTGATAGCACGTGGCCGTCAAAACATAAGCGAAGCATATGCTGTAGGTATTGCCATAGAAGAACGCGATATTGCTGATATAAAAAACGACATAGCACTGTTAGTGCCAGAGCAGACAGATATTCGAACGACGCTTGAGGCATTGCTGAATGGCAGTGAAAACCATTTGCGCGCATTCAACCGACAAGTGCGCTAACATGAACTATATGCCCGCGTTGCACGACAACAAAACCGACGAAAATATTGTCGCCATAGTTACCGGCGGTGATGTTGATGCGTACGGAGAGCTTATGTCGCGGTACGAACAGAAGCTGCTCCGCTACGTTGTGTATCTGATTCACGATCATGCGATGGCTTCTGATGTAGTACAAGACACCTTCATCAAAACGTATCAGAATCTCAATGCATTCAACGCAAAGTACAAATTTTCGTCATGGATATATCGTATTGCTCACAATGAAGCAATGAACGCAGTCAAAAAAGAGCGACATATTCTGCATCATCTTGATGCAGAATATTCTGCCGAGGTAAGCTATGAATCGAGCATCGTACAGGATATCGACAAGGCAATCTTGCAAGATGATGTTCAGATGTGTCTGGACCAGTTAGACATAAAATACAGAGAGGTTCTCATGCTGCAGTATTATGAACAGATGAAATATAGTGATATTGCCGATATCTTACATATTCCTGTGGCCACAGTTGGTGTGCGCGTAGGACGAGCTAAGCGAAAACTGCGTCAACTCTGCGAGCAGAAAGGGGTGCGCCATGCATAGACAAGACCAAACTATTTCGCAAGATGTAATGAAAAGGATCAAACACGGAGAGGTGCATATGAAACCGCGACAGTATTTCACGATACTCTCTGTGCTTATAGGTTTGTCTGTGCTCGCGGCTGGGCTTGTGTCTGCGTATGTATTGAGTATCGTTTTTTACTGGGTGCGCATCGAAAGCGCTTCAACCGCCGCTTACGGTGCCCGCTGGAATTTAAGCGAAACGCTAGCTGCGTTTCCATGGTGGGCAGTACTCGCTTCGATTGTGCTGGTAGTAATGGCCGTCGTGCTTGTACGAAAGTACGGTACTATGTATCGGCACAGGGTTGTCACTGTGGCACTCATTGTAGTCGTACTATCTGTGTGTATGGGCCTTGTGTTGTATACAGTTGGCGTCGGAGGGCACAGTGGCACCAGGCATAATAGCGTCGATCGTACTCACCGGGGTCAGGGTTTGCGACAGGGCCAGTGAAATAATTCTTTGAGTCGCGTTGTATTACATATGCAAACAACGTAATGCAAGGAGAAGATTCATGAACAAGACAATCATAACAGGTGCGGTATCTACATTCGCCATTGTGGGGGCAGTAGTATGTGTGCCCATTGCGGCTCATGCACAATCCGCGACTGCGGAACAGCGTAACAATGGCTACGGATTGCACGATGGCACTGGCAACGGCTGGCAGGGCAGCGGCCAACAGTCATCACTGGAGTCTCGAGCCAAAGCACTAAATCTCACAGCAGATCAGTTGCGCGAAAAGCTGCAAACCAAAACGATGCTAGAAATCGCAAAAGACCAGGGGCTTTCAGCTGAACAGTACCAGGCTAAAATGCGCGAAGCATCGGCTGCACGTTGGCAGGCACGCGGCCTCAGTGACGCAGAGATAAAAGAGCGCACACAAGCTCAGGTAGAGCGTCAGGCGGATTGTGATGGCAGTGGCGATCATCAAGGCCAGGGCGGGTTTGGTCGTGGTGCTCGCACAGAGTAGTCCATTAACACTTTCCTAGCACCAAAAGACGCCCCGGATAGTGGCGTCTTTTGGTGTTGCCATGACCACAGCCCAGTCGTTGATCAAAATAATGATCTTAATGAACCCTGCTCTTTACCAATTCTTTCGGAGTATAATAGGAGTGGTTGATATGTGTTGATTTGCTGTAAACGTCTGGAGGTCAATGTATGCGTATTGCAATCGTGGCAGGTCCAAACGTACCCGTTCCACCAGTCAAATACGGTGGCACTGAACAAGTACTATACTATCTCATCGAAGGCTTAAAGCTAGCAGGTCATGAGCCAATACTTTTAGCTTCTGGAGACTCTACGGTTCAATGCGAACTCATACCGATAGTCGATAAAGCCCTGTATTTTCCACAACATAAGGCAGATTTAGTCGCCCATTCAAAGCTTGAAAATGAAGCCAAAAAATACACTTATAAAAAACTTACCGAGTTACTACCGACAATCGATGTAATACACTCGCACGGCCTTGATCTAAGCCCGTTTAAAGATTTCCCCAATGTGACGACTCTGCACAGCATGATTAAGTTCGAGCATGTAGCGTCACTCAGCAAGAAGAAGGGGTTATTCTACGTATCAATTTCGCATAATCAACAATCTTCATACCCTGATTTGCATTACATCGATACCATTTACAACGGTGAAGACCCGTCGCGATTTCCAATTGTTACAAAACCAGAAGATTATGTTTGTTTTTTAGGTCGATTCGATCGTGACAAAAATCCGCATATTGCAATTGAACTTG
>CAYRPO010000043.1:0-7708 GCA_964426305.1 uncultured Candidatus Saccharibacteria bacterium | reverse complement strand
GGCTTGAACCCACGACACCCTGCTTAAAAGGCAGGTGCTCTAACCAGCTGAGCTATGGTCCCGAAAGTGACTGGCGTAGTATTGCTGTGAGGCTACAGTATTTTCGCTTATTTCAACCATTTTGTCAATCTGTGCGCAAAGATCATTGGCAGCTATTGCTCGTAGGCGTATGATGCGTGCATATGTCATGGCGTGTTCGCAGAACAACCAGCTTAGCAGTAGGCTTTTTAAGCGTTTTAGTCGGGTTGTTTTTATCTCGGTTTACAGAGCCATTGTCGCTTAGCTGGTTGCTGCTTGGGGTATGTATGTTGCCCTTGGTATTGCGCGGTACACTGTTGCGGCTGAGTGTGGTTATTTTGTTTTGTTTTTTGCTGGGCTGGTGGAGGGGTGGCCTGTTGCAGATGCAAAACCAGGAGTATGTCGAGCGATACGGAAAGACCGTAACGATCGAGGCGCGAGCTACGGAAGATGGTTATTATGCCAATAACGGCCAGTTGGGATTTTCGGTAGGGTCGATCGTCTTGTCGGATGGTGTGCGGTTGCCTGGTAAGATTCGAGTCAGCGGTTATGGTGAGGCAGCGGTGTATCGCCATGATATAGTGCGAGCGAAGGGCAAGCTCTATCCAAGTCGTGGTGGCAAGCAGGCGACGATTAGCTATGCACAAGTTGATGTTGTGGCACGTGCTGATAGTCACATCGAAGATGTGCGCCGCGAGTTTATCGCAGGCGTGCAAACAGCGCTGCCAGAGCCCGCAGCAAGCTTTGGTGTAGGGCTTCTTGTGGGTGAGCGGAGTCTACTGCCGGCCGACGTAGCCTTGACGCTTACTGCGGCGGGACTCACGCATATTGTTGCTGTTTCTGGCTATAATCTAACAATTATTATCCAGGCGGTTACAAGGGGATTACGTCGCTTGTCGCGTTTTCAAATTGTATTTTTTTCGAGCAGTTTGATCTATGTGTTTTTGCTGATCACTGGCTTTAGTCCGTCGATTGTACGAGCATCAATCGTATCTGGTTTGAGCTTGCTGGCATGGTACTATGGCAGGACGTTTCGTCCAGTTGTGCTCATATCTTTCGTTGCCATGTTAACCGCTTTTGTGAATCCCTATTATGTATGGGGTGACATTGGTTGGTATCTGTCGTTTTTGGCCTTTGGTGGGGTGCTGATCGTAGCGCCGTTACTTGAAAAACGGCTTTTTGGTGCCCGTAGCGTGCCGTTAGTTGGGCAAGTTTCCATAGAAAGTCTGGCTGCTCAACTAACAACGCTGCCGTTGATCATGTTTATATTTGCGCGTATATCGGTCATTGGTCTGGTAGCAAATACGATTATTGTGCCCATGGTTCCGCTTGCCATGCTTACTACGCTTATTGCTGGGCTTGGCGGTATGCTGGTGCCTGCATTTTCTGGTTGGTTTGCCCTACCAGCTCGCATTATTTTGGACATAATGCTTTGGCTTGCGCGTTGGTTTGCAGGCTTGCCGGGAGCAACGGTGCAGGCGGCAATCACCGCTTCGGGCATGCTGATATTGTATGGGGCTTTAGTGGTTGTTGTGCTTGGGCTGCGTCGACGATCTCAATCTGTTATAATGAATAAAACGAAGGAATAATGGTTATGTCTGGACATTCAAAGTGGTCAACGATTAAGCGCCAAAAGGCTGTAACTGACGCAAAGCGAGGAGCGGTATTTACTCGGCTTGGCAACCAGATCGCAATCGCGGCTCGGGGAGGCACAGACCCGTCTATGAATTCGGCGCTGGCTATGGCGATAGAAAAGGCAAAGGCTGCAAATATGCCACTGGCCAATATCGATCGGGCAATCGCGCGTGTTGCCGATAAGTCAGCAGCCCAACTCAACGAAGTGATGTACGAGGGATATGGCCCTGGTGGTGTGGGTATTTTAGTGGAGTGTGCCACTGATAATTTAAATCGTACATACCCGGAGGTGCGTAACGCATTTAACAAAAAGGGTGGCAATATCGCCGAGGCGGGCGCCGTAGCATTCCAGTTTAGCCGTAAGGGTTCGATTCGCGTCAAATCAATCGGCGACGAAGCGATGATGATCGTGCTTGAGGCTGGTGCCGAGGACGTCGAAGAGTCAGACGGTGACCTGCAAGTATATACCGACCCCAAGGAGCTAGCAAAAGTTCGTGATGCGATCACGGCAGCGGGACTAGTCGTAACAGAGGCTGAGCTGACGTATGTGCCAAATGGAACAATTGAGATAACCGACCCTGTTGTGGCACAAAAGATCATGAATCTTATGGATACGCTTGATGAACTCGATGACGTAGTGGCTACGCACACCAACTTTGATATCGCCGATGGCGTTGAAGTGTAGCTGACTCTTCTATGAGGATACTTGGCATCGACCCGGGAACCGGCATACTTGGGTTTGGCGTCATTGAAGTGGTACGCGGAAAGTCGCACTTGGTTGATGCAGGAGTAATTCGTACGCCTGTAAAAGAGGACGATGCTGTTCGATTGGCAACAATTTTTGAGGAGTTGACAGGCATCATTCGCGAAACATCACCACAAGAGATGTCTGTAGAGAAACTGTTTTTTGCTCAAAATGTCACAACCGCCATGACCGTTGCCCAGGCAAGGGGTGTTGTACTGCTTGCTGGCCAACAGGCGGGGCTGGCGATTGTCGAGTATACACCGCTACAGATCAAGCAGGCACTGACTGGATATGGACGTGCCGACAAGAAGCAGATTCAAGAGATGGTTCGTGTTATCTTGGGACTCAAGAGTATTCCGAAACCAGACGACTGTGCCGACGCCTTGGCGGCAGCGATCACGCATGCACAGGCACGCCGATGACGGCCAATCGAACATATGCAGTATAATAGAAATACATGATTGCAACACTCAAAGGAGAAGTTAGTGAAAAAGTAGCCGACGTTGTCGTGATTGATGTGCATGGCGTTGGTTATGGCGTGTATATGACTGCGAATACTGCGGACAGGCTTGCGGTGGGTGATTCCATACAAGTGTACGTATATGAGCAAATCAAGGAAGATGCGCATAATTTATTTGGATTTGTTGTGCTGGGTGACAAAAAGCTATTTGAGCAGCTGTTGGGTGTAAAAAATGTGGGCCCAAAGGTCGCTATGGCTGTGCTAGATATTGGATCAGCAGACAGAGTTCGCGCGGCAATTGCAGGTGGAGACGTAAAACAACTACAAACTGCCAAGGGGGTTGGTAGACGTGCTGCAGAACAGATTGTGGTTGAGTTGCGAGACAAGGTAGGGCTTGTTGTGGCCGATTCTGCACAAGATATTGTGATGCGTAGTGGCGTTGATGTTGCGGATGAAGCAGTGCAAGCACTTGTGGCGTTGGGGTATACCGAACTTGACGCTTCTTTGGCTTTGAAAGGCATAGACAGTCGATTAACTACGGAAGAGCGTATCACGTTGGCATTGAAAGGCCCACGAAGATGATAGACCGTATCGTACATACGTCGGTGGAGCCGGATGACTCGCAGGAACAAGAGTTTGAAAATAGTCTGCGCCCACGGGATTTTAGCAGCTATATAGGCCAAGACCGTCTCAAGAAGAACTTGCAACTTGCAATTTTGGCAGCCAAAAAGCGCAGTGAACCGCTCGACCACGTCTTGTTGTATGGTCCGCCGGGACTGGGTAAGACAACCATGGCAAGTGTAATTGCCAACGAGATGGGTGCTCAGATTCGTATCACGAGTGGGCCGGCGATCGAACGGGCAGGTGACTTAGCGAGTCTTTTGACGAACTTGCAAGATGGAGACATTTTGTTTATCGACGAAATACATCGTCTACACCGCAGTGTAGAAGAGGTGCTGTATAGTGCTATGGAGGACTTTAAAATTGATATCATGCTCGGCAAGGGTCCGAGTGCTCGCAGCCTGCGTTTGGATGTGTCAAAGTTTACACTTATCGGCGCCACCACCCGAACCGGCGCCTTAGCAGCGCCATTGCGCGACCGGTTTGGCATGATGCATCGACTAGAATTTTATACGCCAGATGAGATTGCACAGATTATTTTGAGAGCTGCCGATATCCTTGATACGAAAATGGACGAAGAGGCGGCAGTTGTTTTGTCGACACGCGCTCGTCTGACGCCGCGCATCGCGAACCGTTTACTACGGCGCGTCCGGGACTATGCCGATGTGAACGGCGACGGCATCGTAGATGTTGTCACGACGCATGCCGCCCTTGAGCTGCTCGAGATAGATGAAATTGGGCTCGATCCTGCAGACCGACAACTACTTACTAAGATGATCGAGGTGTATGGGTCAAATCCGGTTGGCCTCAATACATTAGCAGCCCTTACTGGCGACGAAACTGCGACAATTGAAGATTTTTATGAACCTTACTTATTGCAAATTGGACTACTTGAGCGTACGCCGCGCGGTAGACGAGCAACGCAAAAAGCACACAGGCACCTTGGCAAAGATGCACCGAAAGAAGAAACTGCCCAAAAAAGCCTGCTATAATGTAGGCAGATGAGAAAGAGTCTGAGTATCAGTAGGTATCTCAAGACCATCGAAACGACTGGTCCTGGTGAGCACGTGCTCTGTACAATCTTTCAGCATCCTTTTGGGTTGATTGCTATATATGTTGCTTCGGTGATTATTTTGATTGGTACTATTGGTCTGTCCGGTACGGTATTGCCGCAGATTACTGGTGAGCGGGTTCGTACATTGAGCGGTGTGGCTTTGGGTGGTGTCTTGGTTAGTCTTGTAGTCCTGGGGGTGTTGATAGTCTCTACCTATGTGTATCGAAAATCGAAGCTAACCGTGACTGATCGCACAGTTGTGCAAATTATCCAGAGGGGGCTATTCATTCGCAAGATATCTCAAATATCCCTGTCAAATATCGAGGATGTCACGAGCGAACAGAAGGGTATTTTTGCAAATATGTTTGGTTTTGGTACGCTCAATATCGAGACGGCCGGTGAACAGGCAAACTTTCATTTTTCTATGTGCCCAAATCCACATCGTGTAGCGCAAATCATATTGGATGCGAAAGACGACTTTTTGGTAAAAACTGGACAAACTGGTAACGTTCGAAATCGACCTCGCGCCTAAGATAGCTTCTATTCAAATGGATTTGCTCGTCCATTGTTGAACAATGACTCAACGCTAATATTCTGATCCTCAAGCTGTTTTATTTTTTCGATAGATGCCGCATCAAGACGTACGCTTTTTATGCTAGCAAGCTTCTCGTCTTGTTGACCTTCGGTTGGCTCGATGTTGGAAAGTTGCGCAATCTGGAGTGTTAAAAAGCCAGCTATGGTAACGACTGTTACGACAAAGATGATGACCGCATAGCGAGCGATGAAGTCTTTGATGATCGATAGTTTGGATGAAATTGTCTTGATGTCTATATTCATGGTTTTACAAAAATCGTTAATGTTGCCGCAAACGTAACGCCGCCGCGAGTCTCGTCGGGCGAAACGGTAATACGCTTCACCTGCATACTGCGACGATTGGACTCTACTTTTTGCAAGAAAGTGATCATGTTGTTATATGATATTGTATTGCCGTTTTTTCCAATGGCGCTAATGTCTATGTCTATGCCTTGCACCCCCTGAATGCCATCGACCGGCTTTGCCTGGGTTATGGTCTCTGTTGGCGTTGTTGTACTTCCGGTGGTGGCGGGGGTTGATGTAGCTGCGGGTGTTTTTTGCCCTAGGGTTGAGTTGGGAAAGCGAACATTGTCGATGGCAATCGATGTCTCGTCGGCGATCTTGTACAATTCACGAACGGCGCGTGCCTGATCTTTGTCTTTTGGCAGAATTCTCGCCAAGGTTTCACCCAGATTTTTATATGTCTCCAGGTCCTTACCTGCCTTGATATAGGATCGTTCCAATTCTTCTGATGCCCCATTTTCGAGCTTAGCGTCTACAAGTTTTGTGGCTTGAGTGTGTAGTAGTGTGTTGCCGAAATATAGGATTGCACCAATTCCTCCAATCAGCAGCACAAGGACGGTAATCATCGCAAAATATACCTTACGAGCGTTCATGATGCCTTCTTTTCTGTGATGGAGTTAAGGAAATAGAATGAGGAATCGGCCTTAATAATGACACGGATTTGCGTTCGGCATGGATTGGCTTGTCTTGGATCCTCGCTGCATGTTACTGACACTAAATCGGCACGTGTGAAGAGGCCATTTTTTGTATCACTGATATTGACAAAAGCCTGAGTAGCAGCGTCTTTGTTGCGGGCAACAACATTTAAGTCAAGGGCTGAATCTGTTGTAGAGAGGGTAATGTCCTTGAGTACGGTTCCGCTTGGTAGGATCGTACCGATTTTTGTGAGTAGTTTTGAAAAAAGCAGCTGCTTTGCTGAGATTTGTAGGACGGTTTTTAAATTTGTTGAAATCGTATCAAGCTCCTTTTGTGTGGCCGCCAGGTTCTGCTTTTCGATACGTTCTTGGGTGACGCGAGATTGAGCTTCGACGTTCTTCGTATTTTTTGATATATAAAATTGGCCAAATGCTAAAATCCCTACCACCGCAACCATGACAACCGCTACCGCAATGATCCATCGGAGTAATACCAGGTTATATCGAGCATACGTAATATCTTGTTTAACACTGGGGGGTAGTAGATTGATCATTGCCATATTTCCGATGGTTTGATAAGTGCAAGACCGGCCGCCGTTACATACATAGTCTTCTCGAGGTCGTGCGGTGGCTGAAGCCTGCCAAAACTAATGTTTTTCCAAGGGTCGCACATGCGTGCAGGCAGGCGCAGCTGGTCTGTCATGTATTCTGACAAGCCTGGCATATTGGCGCCACCGCCCATGGTAATGACCTGATCGATCTTTGCTTTATGATTTGTTCGGTCCTCGTAGTAGCGGATCATTTTTTTGATTTCTTTGATCAGGGTTGAGAGAATCGGATTAAGCGCCTCCTGAATGTCTCCCTGTTTTTTACTCATACTGAGCCCATACTTGGTCTTTATGGTGTGCGCCACCTGGTGACTGACATCGAGTTTTTTCGCGATGAGATCGGTAAATGTTTCGCCACCACCTGCTACTGTACCGGTGACGATGAGCTGTTTGTCGAATATGGTAATGTCAACAGACAGCGAGCCACAGTCAACTAGTATGGTTGGCATATCACTGCGTTCTGCATTGGCTATAAGACGCGATGATGCACTTATGGTTGTCTCGATGGCGGCTACGTCGAGTCCAAGCATATCGGTAAGTACTAAGTACGAATCTACGATTGGCCTTGGAGCGGCTACGGCGAGCAGTTCAAACTGGCTTTTTGTTTGCCGGGTGATGCTATAGTCAACGTAGAGTTCATCGATTGGTACGGCGATGTACTGTTCTGCCTCAAGCCGTACTGCCTCGTCAAGGGCCTTCTTACGCATTTGTGGCAACGTCATCACGCGGTTGTATGTGCGAGCTACGGGTACCGTGAGAGCTGCCCTGCGCGTAGTGATTTCGCCAACGAGATTACGTTCGAACAATTCCTTGATTGCCTTAGCAAGTTCCTCTGGCTTTTCGATGACCCCATCTTTGATCACATCTGGCTCGTATGACGCGACACCATAGCCACGGGTAATTTGTTGTTTATTCTCGGTATCGATCTGCATAACCTTGACACTACTGGACCCTATGTCAAGCCCGAACAACGGTTTGTCTCTGTAGAAGAAGCTCTGTGTCATGTGTGCGTTTTTTGGTGCCCTAAAAAACCATAAGCAATTTATACATATTGTA
>CAYRPO010000042.1:0-7744 GCA_964426305.1 uncultured Candidatus Saccharibacteria bacterium | reverse complement strand
CGCACATCATGCTAAAATCATGAAGAGTAAGTTAAGGGGATGTAGCTCAGTTGGCTAGAGCGCGGCATTCGCATTGCCGAGGTCGTGGGTTCGACTCCCATCATCTCCACCACGCACAATGGCTGGCTGCGTATGATAGCCTAGTTGCGCTAGCCACGACCTTAATCCACCACGCACATCTTGACGAAATGATCTTGCAGGGAGCATAGTTTGAGATATGAATACAACTACGATTACTGGCGAACAAACGGCAGCGCTCATATTGTTACTTATTTGGTCATTGCTATGGAAGGGTATCGCGTTATGGGTGGCTGCTCGCAACAATGACAAGGCATGGTATGTGGCCTTGATGCTTGTCAACTCTGTAGGAATTTTAGAAATGTTTTACTTGTTTGTATTTTCAAAACGCAACAAGAAGCTAAACACCACGATCACGTCATAGTAAAAAATCCCCTCAGAGGTGTAAAATATCACTTGATACTCATTATCGGGGTGTAGCGCAGTTGGCTAGCGCGCAGCGTTCGGGACGCTGAGGCCGGAAGTTCAAGTCTTCTCACCCCGACCATTTCGTTTCAGGTGCGTAATTGTAGCGATGCTTAAGCTTGTGTATGTATGACGGGTTTTTGTATACTCACAGCAATAACTGAGAGGCATACTCTGACCGACATTGACCGTCCATATTTGTTTGAAGTACCGACCGTAGAGGAACATCTTAGCAGGGGAGCTCGTGTCGCATTGCACATGGGTGCGTTAGCGAGTCGATTAGTGGAAATTGATCGAACTCGGTGCATACACCCTGATCAGCGTGCTGAAAATGTCGCTGAACATAGTTTGATGCTGTCAAAAGTAGCACCTGAGCTTGCTCGAGCGCTATATCCAGAATTAGACGAAAATCTTGTAGCTCGTTTTGCAGCACTTCATGATGACATTGAAGCATATGTAGGTGACACGCCGACCGACATCATTGCGGGACATGACAGAGTTACGAAAGAAGAAATTGAAGCATTAGGACTAAAGCAATTAGCAAAAGAATTCGCCCACATACCCAGTTACGTAGACATCATTCGTAGGTACGAGGCCCAAGAAGATCCAGAAGCTCGCTTTGTTAGAGCCGTAGACAAGCTGATGGTACTGCTCATACATGTGCCAAACAATGGAGCAACGCTACGAGCACACTACACATATGAAACGTTCTTACGGAGTGAAACTGATCTGCTGAAACGTGATGAATTTAAATACGGTGAATTCACAGAGATTATGGAACTGCGACGTGAACTAGGGCAGCTGCTTGCTGACAGGTATTTGCAAGAACCGGCTACGACTAGCGTGGAATAATTTTGTAAAGAAGTTTTCGGCCTGCAAGCCACCAGATGAATAGAACGCTCAGGGCGGTGATGGCTGCGTTGGCGATGATGTTGTTCGTTTGGGCAATCGCGCCGCTGACAAAAATAACCACGAAACCTTGCATGATGTACACGGACAAAGAGTTTTGCCCAAAGCGCATCAACAACCAGCCAGCGTATTTTTGAATTTGAGGCTCGAAACGTCGAAACAAGGCATAGAGGGCAAAAAACCAAAGCAGTGAAAGTACCAGATGCAAGGGTTGAAGCTCTGCTCGTATGAACCATGGGTCGATTAAGTCCCGGTACCGTAGCATGTCAACGTAAGAAACGGGTGACCAGCTCTGCTTGACGATTGGCCATCCAAATATGGTTGCCACGCTCGCCACTAATGTTGCGACGGCTAAGACAGATAGGAACGCTGTTGTTTGCGCATGATACTGAAATGCCTTCCAGTGTTTTTGTAGGTCTGGGTAGTAATATCCAACTGTTGCGCCAATGAAGAACAAAAATTGCCAACTTAGCAAAAATTGTTCATCGCCAAATCCATACACCCACACGGCTCCGCTGATTAGTAAGCCGAGCCACCACAATTTTTTGCGCAGGGCATATACAAATGCTGGGGCGAAAAACAGGTATACCGCGTATTGTACTAAAAATACCGACCACCCAAATGTGCCTCGTAGTGTCACTGTTTCGAGAATTGCTCCCATGGTTGCTGTTGCGCTGTAGCTATCATAACCAGGCGGAAATGGAGTGTATGATCTATGCCAAAAACTGACAATGACAAGACTGAGTAGTGCCGTGATGATCATCCATGAGTACAATACAAATGCGCGCCACCAGAGTTTCTTGGTAACTGTCCAGAGTGGCAGCTTAGCATTGCCTCGGCCACGGATGAGACCAATCATGATGCCCGATATGAAGATAAAACCCTCGGCTGCCGAGACCCAAAGGCGTCCTTGGCCCGTGATCCAGTCAAATATACCGGGCCAGCGCTGGAGATGATCGATTATAATAACAAGAATAAAAAATCCACGCAGTAGGTCAAATGTGTCAATGCGTTGTGTGATCTGCTTCACGGACATCACCCTATGGTATCAGGTTTGCTGGTCTCGGTTCTAGTATGCAGCTCGTCATGAGAATGCACTGAGGGCTCACGGAAAAAACTTTACAAAAGCGGTATAATGAAAAAATGCTGCAAATGCTGTTCGCTATAGCGAGCACCGGCGCTGTACTCGTGCTAAGTGAGATACTGTGCCGCAAACGAATACTCAAAGGCGAATACGCTCGCAAATTTGTTCACATAACTTGTGGTACATTTGCCGCGATGTGGCCTTTGTTTTTGAGTCGATGGCAAATCGTTGCATTGGCGACACTCTTTGCGGTCGCTGTTGTTGTCGTGAAGAGCTTTCGCTTGTTGCGCTCGTTTCGCGCTGTGCGTCGGGCGACTTATGGCGAGATTTGGTACGCAGTTGGAATTATTGCCTCGGCACTTGTTTTTCAGGACGGTCGCATATATGCATTGGCCGTTCTGCATATGGCACTCGCAGACGGCCTAGCTGCGGTGGTTGGTGTTTATGCGGGTAAAAAAGGACATATCTTTAAATTTCGGGGGAACAAAAAGTCGGTTGCTGGGTCTGTAACGTTTGCCGTTGTGTCCTTTTGTCTAAATGTTGCATTTTGGCTAACACTGCCCGTAGGTCAACAGGTTGTTGGCGAAGTGACTCTGCTGTTTGCGTTCTTATTTAGTATGTCGTCGGCTCTTATCTTGATGTGTGCAGAAATCATGTCCCCAAGGGGTAGTGACAATGTCATAGTGCCGCTGTTGGCGGGAGTGCTTGTGTGGATGCCCTTGGCAATTGCATGATGGAATTCATGGTCATGCCGGACACTGTATAATACTCGTATGGTTACTGATCTTTTTATATGGTGGTATGGCGCAGGATTCAGGAGCCTCTTGAGTCGCATGCGTCTCATTTTAGCGAAGACAGTTGATATGTTTTCGGTAGATCTGTTGTTTCGCACTCTTTTTGCACCATTCCGGCAGATTGATGCGGGTGGTGCGCATGGTCCGTTGGGTCTCATGGCCCAACGTTTTATAGACAAGCTTTTTTCCAGGTTTGTTGGCTTTTTGATCCGGAGTTTTACGATTTTTTTGGGCCTAGTAGTACTGCTTTTGACGGGCCTTGGCTGTCTTGTCTGGATAGTTGGATGGTTAGTAGCACCGGTTGCGCCGGTTTTGGGCGTAGTGCTTGCGGTCGCAGGGGCTGGCAGATGAGTATTGCTCAGACAAAGCGTGTGCATCGTGCACGGCTTGGCGTCAAAATTGGCAATACCACTGTTGTTGCATTGTTATACATCGCAACAGTGGCATGCATAGCGGGCGGCTTGGGTTTGTTGATACTGCATGTGCCAGCAGGCTGGCTGTTCGTTGGTATGAGTGTCATCCCGTATATGGTGGCTACATGGGGAAAGGCTCTCACGACAATACCCGTTGGCCGTTTGGGAGGCGACATAGATCAACTGTTGAGCCCATGGCTTTTAGGTAGGCTCACAGCACAGCCAACGCCGCACGATGTCGCCAAGCTTGTTATGCAGACGCAAGGTGGGATTTTTTTTGCAAATCGTTTCATGCTTGGTGGTGATCTGGTAGTGAGTGCCGCGCCCGATGATGCCTTGCTCATGGATGGCATTTGGCAGCGGGCTATGGCGTTGAGTGCAGATGCTAACAGGCACGAAGTGGATGAAGCGTCAGTGACGGTGGCGATCATCGAGCAATCACCTGCGATTGTTGCAATTTTGCCGCATCTTGGAATTGATCTTGATGACATTCGTCAAGGCCTGTCTTGGTATTGGCACCTTGAATCGCTGCGCGCGTCGTCGAATGTTTGGCGGCCAACGGGAGGCATTGGTCGTGATTGGGATTTTGGATTTACACCACTGCTGAGTCGTTTTGGGCACAACATCAGTGAGGCTATAGAGTATCGTGGGATTATCTCTAGGGAACTACAAAGTCACATAGAACTTCAGAATCACTGTATGCGGATTATGGCGGCCAACGGGAGACGCAACGTAGCGCTTGTTGGTCAGCTTGGGTCTGGCAAGAGTACGTTGGTGTATGCTCTTGCCGAACGGTTGCTGCACCCAGGCGTAGAGGTTCCAGGGTCGCTACGTTATGCGCAGGTTGTGTCGCTCGAGGCAACAACCCTCATTACAGAGGCACGGGGCAGGGGGGAGCTGGAGCGACTCGTGCAAAATTTGCTTTATGAAGCACTACAGGCAAAGAACGTCATCATATTTCTTGACGATGCACATTTGTTTTTTGAAGAGGGCAACGGATCTGTTGACTTGCTGAATGTTATGGTACCGTTTCTGGACGGTGGTGCGCTGCGTATCATACTGGCCCTCGATGAACAGCGCTGGATACAGATATCACAACGTAATCCTAGCTTGGTGCAGTATCTAAACCGTGTCAGCACAACTCCAACTACCGAGACAGAAACAATGGAAGTGCTCGAGAATCAAGCGATCATCTATGAACATCAAAACAATGTTGTTATGTCATACCAGGCATTGCAGGCTGCACTGCAACTCAGTTCACGATACATCAACGACCAAGCTGACCCCGGCAGGGCACTGCATACACTAGAGGCAGCGGTACATTTTGCCGAGGGAAGTTTAGTAACCCGGACATCAGTCGAAAAAGCGATTGAGCAGATGCGTGGTGTGAAGGTTTCGAACGCAAACACCGACAGCGAACGCGACACATTGATGCATCTCGAGGAGCGTATTCATCAACGCATGATCAACCAGACTGTTGCCGTAAAGGCGGTTTCTAGCGCACTGCGACGAGCGCGCGCAGGTGTCAGGAACCAAAGTCGTCCAATCGGAACGTTCTTGTTCTTGGGTCCTACGGGCGTTGGCAAGACTGAGCTGGCTAAAAGTGTTGCTGCGGTGTATTTTGGCAGCGAACAGCAGCTTGTCCGACTTGATCTGAATGAATACTCACAAGGCAAGGATGTTGAGCGGCTGATCGCCGATGCAAGCGATGACGCACATAGTCTGACGGCTCAGATTGCCCGGCAGCCATTTAGTGTTGTATTACTGGACGAGATCGAAAAAGCACACCCAAATGTACTAGACACTCTATTGCAAGTCCTAGACGAGGGCATACTACGAGACACCAACAATCGACAAGTTTCGTTTCGCGACGCTGTTATCATTGCTACTAGTAATGCAGGCGCTGATCGTATTCGTGAACATATTGATGCCGGCAAACAGCTAGAGGAAATTGAGCAACAGTTCACTGATGAGCTCATATCGACAGGAGTTTTCAAGCCAGAGTTTTTAAACCGTTTCGATGAAATTGCCCTGTTTCGTCCACTCACTAAGCCAGAATTGTTGCAGGTTGTCGATCTTATATTGGCCGGAGTCAACGCAACGCTGGCAGTTCAGAAAGTGCAGGTTGTCGTAGAGGAAGACGCAAAGGAATTGCTTGTAGACGCTGGTTTTGATCCTCGATTAGGTGCGCGACCCATGCGTCGGATCGTGCAACGCACCGTAGAGAACATCGTTGCCGAACTACTACTCAGCCAACGCGCAACCGCTGGTAACACAATTCAGCTACAAAAAGTTCACATAGAGTCGTATCTGCAGGCAAATAAAAATAGTCATTGATCACTTTCTGCCCCAAGTAAAAACCCCGACTTTCATCGGGGTTTTTACTTGGGGCGAATGATGGGGGTTGAACCCACGGCCTCCTGTGCCACAAACAGGCGCTCTAACCAACTGAGCTACATCCGCCAAAAGCATGTACGCTTGCCAATTTTAACAGATTAAAAATATTTTTGCGAACCAAATTTAATGGCAGTATGCAATCTTGGAAACTGTTGCAGTGGCGTCAGCATATTGCATCAAAAAATCCTAGCACGAGGCTGAGGGCACTACTTGGCATGTTACGCATGGGCCAATTAGCAGTTCCAGCGATTGGCACCGATGAGGACGAGCAAGTAGCCCACTATCATAACACCTACAAGCAAGGCGAGCGCAATGGATCTGATGCTTCTACTGTGATTGAGGAGCTGCAAGACTAGAAACGCTCCTAGACCTATCATGACTGCGGAGGATATGCTCATAATCATGGCCGCCTCATGGTAGTATGCCACTTTTACTGCTTGTGGTATGGCATCCCAGCTAGCATCTGAACAGTCCATACCTGCTTTGCCTCTACCCAATGCGTAAAAAATGATAGTTGGCCCTGCAAACAGAGAAAAAACAACGTAAACACCGCTCAAGATTTTTATTGACTTCATACAAGTAAGTATACCTTACCAGGATATGATCTTCCTGCTATACCTATAGGGATATAGAAGGATACAGCAGTATGTTGCTGTTAGGATAGAGCCCCCAAGCCTCTTGCCATAGATGCAAATACAGAAGGCAAGGGGTGGTTCAGGCAAAAATAGTTGCAATTTATCTGAATTTATGTCAGTATATTTTTTAATGGAACCGGAATATACGCAACCCACGGAGGGTATTAGTCGCCGCACCGTATTAAACTCTTTGGTGTTGGCCTTCTTGCGGCACTAGGAGGATGCGCTCCTGATGTCGATAATATAGAGGCTCCGGAAACGCTAGGGATGGATACTGAATTCGAATTGACAGCATCGTGGGAGCAAGATTTTTCAACTATGCCAAACGGTTCGGTAGATACGAATACCTGGCGCTTCGAACTCGATCCAGCCGTCCCTACATATAATAACGAGTCCCAGGCCTATACGAATAGCGAACATAATGTTCGTATTGAAGATGGAATCCTCATCCTAGAAGCACATCGCGAGACGCATCAGTACCCGGGTGCCGACACGATATACGAATTTACTTCTGGGCGTATTGATACACTTGGCAGGTTCGATTTTGAATATGGTAGATGTGAGGTCACTATGAAACTTCCAACCGATCCTGGCACTTGGCCTGCTTTTTGGTTCTTGTCGGCGAATCAACCGTTTACGAACGCTCTTGATCCGACCCCTGAAAATTGGGATGAGCCGCGCTTTTATATGCACAACGGTGAACTCGATGGCGTGGAAACTTACGGCAATCATCCGGGCACAGTGGAAGGTTCTTTACATACGTTCAACAGGAGCTATGCTTTTAGTGCGCCGGTCACTATCACTTCGGATGAGTTTCATACTTATGGCGTTGAGGTAACGCCGACTGAAGTGAGATGGACGCTCGACGGCGAAGTTTTTGGTACGTACATAAAGCCATCGGATAGCTCGGATGATTGGCCTTTCGGCGGCGGTAACCGCATCTACCCTATTCTCAACCTTGCAATGGGAAGTGTCGCCGGAGAGACTGATAGTGGTCAGAATAACTGGCAAATGCAAATACGGAGCATT
>CAYRPO010000041.1:0-8000 GCA_964426305.1 uncultured Candidatus Saccharibacteria bacterium | reverse complement strand
AAACGCCAGCATTGACTTTGCGAAATCTGCCGATCTGTTAGACTAGGGGCATGGTCCGCTACGTTTCAAGACGCAAATCCAACGGAAAACTCAACACCGCCAAGCATTTCGAGTCAGCACAATGGGTGCAAATTGTTGCGCCTAGCGAAGAAGAAATCGAGCACGTGGCACTCGAACTCGGCGCCGAGGCAAGCCTGCTTCGTGACGCAACCGACGAAGACGAAATGCCTCGTTTCGAGATCGAAGACGACAAGGCATACCTGTATACGCGATTCGCATGGAAATCGAGCAGTGGCAACATCCTCACAGCTCCTGTGTTGTTTGTGATAGGGGAAGAATGCTTCGTGTCGCTGTCTACGCAGCCATTTCCTGTCCTCGAAAATTTACTCAATCAACAAGCACATCTTACGACAGCGCATCCAAAACGGTTGCTCTTGCCAGCCCTCAATGCATCACTCCAGAGCTACGCCGCCCAGCTGGCAACAATCGGACGGCAAATTCGTACCGCACGCAACAGCCTGCGTGACGAAAAGTTTTCAAACCGACATTTTGTGCGATTTGTAGAAATCGAAGACATTTTGAACGATTTTCTAAGCGAACTCGTACCAACAAATAATATTTTGCTCAACATGCTCGCTGGGCGAAAAATGCTCCGCTACGGTGAAGACGACCGCGACGTACTCGAAGATTTACAGCTAGAAACAGCCCAACTCATCGAAGAGAGTCGAGGATATCTAAAAACCATCGTCAACATCCGCGAGGCCTACAGCAACATCATGACAAACAACCTAAACCGACAAATCAAAATCCTTACGACACTTACCATTGTTCTAACTGTACCGACAATCGTCGGCTCGTTCTTTGGCATGAACGTTCATGTTCCACTCGCTGATTCACCCATAGGATTTTTACTGATCACCGGTAGTACAGCCGTTATCGCAGCACTGGCCCTATATTACCTTAGGCGCAAAGACTGGCTCTAACTAGAAACTCATTTTTAGATGATCTTCAACGTCTTAATGCGTTGAGTCTCGTATGTGACGCGCTTTGGTCAATGAGCATCATTATTGTCGCAGGAGTCAAGGGAAGACTTGGTATACTAGGATTAAATAAAACTTATTATACTTACATTCACCGTGACCAGTCTGATCATCTTTCCGCTTATTTATGTACCTCTATTGTTTGCAGCATTGTTTTGGTCTTCAAAAACCACAGGCCGGAGCATTGATTGGCGGCTCCTTTCTCTATATATTTCGTTCTTAGCTATGGGCGGTCCAATCGGTGAAATTATAGTCGGAAATTTTTACTATGCTGTTGTCGGCCATCCTCTTTGGCAATATCAAGTCTTTCCGATCCATAATGGATATACTTCTTATTACGCTCCAGTCATTTGGGGACTTTCGGGTTTTTGTCTATTTATTACGCAAGTCCTTCTGCGCTTTGGTAGAAAATATAACATTTATGGGCGATCGGCGATTACTATGATCGAGACTATTTCAGCCGAAGCTCTAATTAACCTTAGTTTTTTGGCGCTATCTGGCAGTTTGTTGTTTTTTTACACCCCTGGAGAGCTAGGGCACGTTACATCTTTACAAACTCTGCCTTTCTACTTTTTATTGGGGTTAGTGATCGAAAAGTCTATCAAGCGCTTCGTAAACGATTGGTTGTTTTTTACGTTAATGTTCTGTGGGATTATTTTTACGACAGTATACTTATCAAGCCAATGAAAACGTCGGTCATACTGACCGACGTTTTCATTGGTACCGCGGGCCGGACTTGAACCGGCACGTCCCGAAGGACACAAGATTTTGAGTCTGGCGTGTCTACCAATTCCACCACCGCGGCGCGTGCTTCATAAGGCGACAATCAGAGGTAATTGTACTATACTGTTGCTATATATTCCAATATTTCACTATGGCATTTGATCACAACGTCTTACCGCTTCCAAAAGAAGACAGCCCACAGCTAACGCCGACCAATGATCCGGCCCTGTCTTTGATCCGCAACAAGGTTTCGGCCTTGTATGTTGATGAACCAAGTGCAGCCGCAGAGGCCACGGAAGCCACGGCGGCGGGACCACATTCAAAACATCAGCAGTTCATGAAAAGCCTCTTGGACTCCGGCAAAGATATGGCGGACGTCCAAACCGAGTGGCATGCCTACTATCAGAGTCTCGACGACACCGAAAAACAAGAAGTTTGGCAAGAGTTTTACGCGAATCATGCCCGAACATCGAAATTTGCCGCCGCTCAATCTACGCACAAGCAAGCAGCAACTGAACCCGCGCACATGCAGCCCAAGTCTCTGGCAAAAGACGCATCGGTTATAGGGAGCGTCGATCAAAAACTACAAAAGCCCGCAGGCACCCCTCAACAAACTGTTGCTCAACTAAAAAATCATCTCCTCAAAAGCGTTCAGTCGGGCGGCAAACTGGAACGAAAGCACCATGTTCAGTCATTGTTGTTCGGCCTAGGAATGGGCTGTGCAGTAATGGCAATTTTTATGTTCAGTTTTTTCAATGAGCGTGTTGTCGCGCCATTCATCACACCAAGCAGAAGCGTAAGCAACACCCCGATCATTGTCGACCCCTCACAGAGTTCAAATGTTGGTCCCGAATCGAAAGTCCTCATACCAAAAATCAATGTCGAGGTTCCTGTGGTGTATGACATATCCAGCATAGAGGAAAAACAAATTCAGAGTGGTCTCGAGCGCGGCGTTGTACATTACCCAACGTCAGCAGTACCAGGACAAAATGGCAACGTAGCGATCGTCGGTCACTCATCCAACAATATCTTTAACAAAGGAAAGTACAAATTTGCATTCGTATCGCTCAGTAAAGTAGAGATTGGCGACACATTCATGCTGCACTATGGCGGCACGCGCTATGTATACAAGGTATACGACAAGCGAGTAGTCAAACCAACAGACGTAAGCGTTCTCGAGCGGCAAGCAAAACAAGCAACCGCCACACTGATTACTTGCGACCCACCGGGCACAGCCCTGAACAGGCTCATCGTCGTTGGCGAACAAATCAGCCCAGCACTGGGCGGAAATATTGCTGCAACAACCCCCGGACCGACCACTTCGGCACAACCCGCGATCGTACCGGGCAATGCTGAAAGTCTGTTCCAACGATTATTTGGCTGGATTCTGTAGTAAGCCTAGTCGACAACCAATGTCGAACGACGCAGACCAACCTTACCGTCTGCTTGGCTAGCAAACGTCAAGCCAGTCTCGTAGTCGCGGTCAAAATACATCGTTGTTTGCGGTATTGATGTCGCAAGCTCTTGCTGATTTGCACCATCAAATTCAAACACATATGCTTTCGTGCCACTCACGACACTAAACCGGTGACCGTCTATCCATGAGGCCTCATACGCAACGGACAAATCCAGAGCGCTCGTAAATCTATAGATGCGGTTCAATTCACCGTCAAACACAACAAAATTCCTGCCCGACTGCATAGCGATAAAACGAGCGTTGTCAGAAAATGATACATATTGGGGATTTGTCAATCGGAGACTCATCTGCGGCATAATCGGGGTGACGTTGCCTGACTTTGAGCGTGACATTGGGTTTCTGTAGATCTTTACCTGATCTGCCGATCCAGACGCGGTCACCGCATACCAATCACCGTCAAACTTGGCCGCATCGAGAAGATATCTGTTCGTAGGATCTCTCGCGATTGGCTGCAACGTATACACGCTGGAGCCATTTAGTATACGAACCGCCGCAAGACTTGTGTCGGTTATGGACTGATATGTCACATACAGCAGAGTATCGGCTGCATAGGACTTAAATTGTACGACACCAGTTGCAACCGCTGCAGGCGTAAGGCCGGCGCTCAATGATGCCGTCTGCACCGTGCCAGCAGAGCGGTCAAAAACATAAAACTGATCATATTTTTTATCACGCAAAGTCACATCGACCGCGGAAGACAATTGTATTTTTTGCGTCACATTCACCGACTGGTCTGTATTTTCTCGGTCAAACACAATATACTGCGTCGAACCATCAGAAAAAGCCTGGCGCAACAATATATGTCGATTGTCAGTAGACCATTCAACAGGCGAAAGGGTACCAGTGATCGCAAAAGGCAATGTAGCCACGACAAGCTCTTCACCTTTTTTTGATGTATCCAAAACCGTCATACTGGCCGTCTCCCCAGGCTGCTGAAAAATAATCCAACGTCGATCAGGGCTCTGACTCACCCAAGATGGAGCAGTAGCATATACCTGCGTTACTGAAACAGGTATGTCGACAGGGAATAAGCGTGGATAGAGCACATACTGTACGCCGCCGCCGTCGAGCGCGATGGTTTTTGACCAATCTCTATATTTGTCACGAGTCAACTTGATGTCGTGCTTGCCTTCGTTCAGTACAAAACGTGACTCCGTCTTGCCATGTTCTTCGTTGTCGATCCAAATACGAGCCTGGACAGGATTTGCGCCCACGAATACAAGACCGCTCTGCGTTACGCCGCCATCAGGGTTATATCTGTATCCCTGTGCAACATATACCAGAATCAGCGTAGCTAAACCGATACCCAGCGCGACGAGTCCATATCCGGTAAATAATTTGATTGTTCGAGCACGTTTGCTCTCAGGGTCAGGGAAGTCCATAAAACGTTATTATTGTACACCCACACACCCACAAACGTATGCAGTTGTACCAAATTTTACGACTGTGTTCCATCCCATATATACATGCACGCCAGCATGGTATACTGCGCAGGCACAAAGCGCATAGTAAGCACGAAAACACTTGCCACAGCTGCTCATAAAGTCGTAGTATACATACAGTAAGCATTAAAGAAATAGGTAACAGGTGGTGGATCGATCCGCAAAAACAACAGTCGAAATAAATGGCCGCACCTACGACGCGCGAACGGGCAAATTGCTTTCGTCGAGCGAAAACGTCGTTGCCAAAAAAACTCTCACCCCTAATAGGGGAGTTGTGATGGATGGTGTGAGTCGGAAGCCTGCGCAGCATATCGCACTACACCCTACCGGACAGCCAGCCCTGACACGTCCCAAACCAACTACAAAAAGAGTGCCTGGACAGGTACTTGACTTGCGAGCCGTCAAAAAACCACAGCGATCTAAGACACTCCTGCGCACTGCCGTCAAAAAACCTATGCCATCAAAGGCAACCGCATTGGCCAGCAAGCCAGATCCATCCGTACAGCTACATCAGGCACCCCATGGACGCCTCTATCGGGCCCATAGTGCTGCAATCAGCAAAAGCATCAGTAAATTTGGACATCGCACAAGCCTCAAACCAGTACTGGCACCACTGCACGTTGCAAAAGCGCCTGACATATCCAACGCCCATGGGCCAGTCCCGACGCCTCAACCTCAGCAATCCGCCCCTATACAGACAACACCAGTACCTCATACAAAAACGCACCGTGAAGAGGTATTCGCGCATCGGATTGCGGCCGCAAACACCCACTTATTGCGCCATGAACCAAAAGCATCGCTACGCAATCGCATCACTCGATCACTACGCATCAGCCCAAAATTCGTTTCACTCGGCGCTGCTTGCTTAGCGATTTTGGTTATAGGTGGTTTTTTCGCATACCAGCGTGTACCGTCCGTAGCGATGCGAGTTGCTGCTAGTCAAGCCGGTTTTCATGGCAGTCTACCAAGTCAAGTGCCCAGTGGTTACGCATTTTCTGGCCCGATACGAAGTGAGAAAAATAGCATCATCCTGACGTACAAATCTCGCAGTGACAGTCGCCAGATTCTCATCTCGCAACGGCCAACCGATTGGACGAGCGAAAGCCTACTCACAAACTACTTAGTTGATTCAAATCTACGATACCAAACCTACCAGGACAACGGCCTGACTATATACATATATAGCGAAGGCAGTGCTACGTGGGTAGACCAAGGCATATGGTACAACATGACCAGCCAAGGCGCCCTCAACAGCCAACAAATCCTCTCCCTCGCCTCCAGCATGTAAAAGCCTAGGCCAAAAATCACTTTCATCTTCATCAGTTCTGACCAATACCCCGAAACCCCAGAAGAGCAATCTAAGTATATATACCAAGCGTGATGGCTTTGCAAAATGTATCAAGGCATGCCAACTGGAATCGTCTAGGCAAAAAGCAGCACAAGAAAAACACCTGTCAATCTGTTATAGTAGATATCATGTCTAAAACTGTTCGCACTCGCTTTGCACCAAGCCCCACAGGATTTCTGCACGTTGGGGGCATACGAACCGCTTTGTTTGCGTGGCTTGTTGCCAGACAAAACGATGGTCAATTTGTTCTTCGTTTTGAAGACACCGACCAAAAACGCGAAGTCCAAGGCGCTCGCGAGCATCTCATCACCAGTTTGCGTACGCTCGGCTTACTGTACGACGAAGGACCTGACATCGGGGGTCCATTTGGCCCATACACCCAAAGCGAACGGCTTGACATTTATAAGGCATGGGCACAAAAGCTCATTGACAGCGGCCGCGCCTACGCCGATCCGTATGCCGCTGAGCAAGTCCAGGCTTTTCGAGAACAAGCACAGGCCGAAAAACGCCCATTTTTGTACCGTAATCATCGACCAACAAACCCACGAAGCTGGGACGGAACACAACCATTACGATTTAGAAGTGAGCCAAAGTCATATACGTGGCACGATGAGGTTATGGGCAACCTCACGACAGGCCCCGAGGCTATCGACGATTTTATCCTCATAAAGTCAGACGGTTTTCCTACATACAACTTCGCCCATATCGTCGACGATGCCGAGATGCAGATCACGCATATCATTCGTGGCCAAGAATTCATCGCCAGTCAGCCAAACTACCTGAACCTATACGAGGCGCTCGATATACAGAGACCAGCTATCGCTACGGTCCCACACATCATGAATGAGCAGGGCAATAAAAAACTTGGCAAGCGCGATGGAGCCAAAGACGTTCTTGATTACATTCGTGATGGATTTTTACCGGAAGCCATGATTAATTTCATTGCTTCGCTGGGCTGGAATGACGGCACCGAGCAAGAAATCTTTACGCAACAAGAGCTTATCGAAAACTTCAGCCTAGACCGTGTACAGCACAGTGGCGCACGCTTCGATGAACGCAGGCTGTTATGGATGAATGGCAGCTGGATACGCTCATTTGACATCGACACTATATACACCCGCTGTCAAGAATTCTGGCCCGAAACGGCAAACAATGCCGATGAAGCATACAAAAAACGGGTTCTCGGGCTTGTACAGGAACGATTAAAATATTGTGCTGAGTTGCCCGAACTAACAGGATTCTTCTTTCAAGAACCAACCGTCGACCTGTCCCTCATCGACACAAACAAGCAGCTGAAAAAGTTCACTCATAGCGAGCTTGCTACGCTCCTACACACAACAACTACGGTCCTTGAGCAAACAGCGTGGACAGCCGACATGATCCAGGATGCTCTCAATGGGCTACTGGAACAAACTGGCCAAAAACCAGGAGTTTTGTTTTCAATCATCCGTATTGCAATCAGTTGGTCATCCGCCAGTCCGAACCTTGCAGATACCTTGGCGGTATTGGGTAGCGACAAATCTCTCAGTCGACTACGACAGGGGATTGATACACTGCGGTAAACAAAAAGTGTGTCATCTCTGGTGGTGTAGTGTTATACTATTGATCAAATAAGCATTAACGACATACACAGAAAAATATGGACGATATACACCCGCCCCAGAAGCCCGTACTACCCAATCTCAAACCATACGATCCGGTCGTTGATGCTCCAGCCACCCAGCCACCAACAGCACCAGACGCCCAAAGCGTCACGCCCACTGTAGGTGCAACAGATCCTAAAACTACGGCACCACTTGATCTACGTATAACGCCCTCGCCTAAACATACACGCAGCAGGAAACGAAAACTAGCATATATCGCAGCAAGCATTGTCGTACTCGGACTTGTAGCGGGCGCAGTATGGTATTTCTTCTTGAAGCCAAAAAATGAGACACCAAAGGCTGCCGAAACAAAGGTAGAGGTTGTTG
>CAYRPO010000040.1:0-8241 GCA_964426305.1 uncultured Candidatus Saccharibacteria bacterium | reverse complement strand
TTGAAGCCAAAAAATGAGACACCAAAGGCTGCCGAAACAAAGGTAGAGGTTGTTGCAAAGCCTGTAGAAAAACCGAAATACTATTCACCTTTGACTGGCACAGAAGTTGCGGATGATGCCACAACCAAGCGACCCGTGACTGGCGTTATGATCGAAAATAGCCCCGAGGCGCGACCCCAAAGCGGCCTTGTCGAAGCCGGAATCGTGTTTGAGGCAATTGCCGAAGGCGGCATCACGCGCTTTTTGGCCCTCTATCAAGAGACAAAGCCATCAAGCTTGGGGCCGGTTCGCAGTGCACGACCATATTACATCGATTTCAACCTCAGTTTTGATGCGTCATATGCACATGTAGGCGGCAGTCCACAGGCCATACAGGACATCAAAACATTAGGAGTCAAAGATCTTGATCAGTTCTATAATGGCAATTCGTATGAGCGCATAAGCAGCCGCTATGCGCCACATAATGTATATACATCCATGGAAAAATTAGATGCTCTCAATACAAGCAAAGGTTACACTGCAAGTAAATTTACGCCGATTGTACGCAAAATTGATGTTCCCCAAACCCCAACCGCAAACGTTATCGACTTTTCGATATCTGGCCCAACCTATAGCCCTCGATTCACCTACGACGCCGCAAGCAATAGCTATCGTCGTGTACAGGCTGGTGCGGCTCATGTAGACGAAAAAAATCAACAAATCAGCCCAAAGACGATAGTAGCGCTCGTCATGGCAAAGAGCATTGATACTGACGGCTCGCATACGCTGTATACGACGACAGGATCCGGGAAAATGTATGTATTTCAGGATGGCATCGTGAGCGAAGGCACATGGTCGAAAGCGGATCGCAAAGCATCATTTGTTTTTACAGACAAAAACGGCCTCCCCATGAAGCTAAATCGTGGTCAACTTTGGATATCTATTGTTGGTCAATCATCTGACGTGCAATACAAGCTATAGACCGAACACATCTATGATTCCACTACTCAAGCCAGTCCATCAACATCTTTGGCTCGGAGCAACCGTGGGAGGCATGCTGACTGCAATCCTTAGCATTGCGGCATACGAATTTGCACAGGCAAAACTAGCAGTTGACGTGTGGGTGATTGCAGTTGGAGTTGGCCTCATTATACTGAGCATTAGTTTAGCTTTTGGCAAAATTGCCGCCGATCGAGCAATTGGCACGACGGATTTTTTGGCACGAGCAATTTTGCTAGTGGCACACACCGGTTCAGGTATCGAGCCGCCAAACCCCGACACACTACCGGCAAGTCGTGACTTTTTAAACAGACTTGCCCAGTCGGTATACAACATGGCCCATGAGGCTGAATCGTTCGACGAGAACGGCATGAAAGGTGAGGCTTTCAAGACTATGTTCGATGTCATGCCAGTGCCAGTTATTAGTATCGATGCCGACGGCATCGTTGGCTTTGCTAATGATGCAGCAGCACGTTACGTTGGCACACCTGCTAGCGAGCTGATCGGGCACCCCTTTGATGACGTCATATCCTTGTCGTTCATTAGTGATTTAACGCTCGAGAACTGGCTCAAGGATGTTCGTCGTAGCGCAGTGACCGCCGAAGAGACATGGGAACGTGTCCGATTGCATCGAAGCGACGAGACTCGGCGACAGTT
Source organism: uncultured Candidatus Saccharibacteria bacterium (assembly GCA_964426305.1). GTDB lineage: Bacteria > Patescibacteriota > Saccharimonadia > Saccharimonadales > CAIOMD01 > CAYRPO01. The sequence goes on along the minus strand of CAYRPO010000040.1, from coordinate 6,606 downwards.
CGACTTGGCGGCTCACTTTAGTAAATCCAAGGGCAATAATTTGGAAACTGTTTTGGTATTCTTTGACAGAACACGTATATACGAGCATGACGACCATGACCTGACATTTGTATCACTCGCAGTACATGAGCTACGGACACCGCTGACGATCATGCGCGGATACATCGAGGTTTTCGAAGACGAACTCTCTGATAAGCTCACAAGCGAACAGTCGGAATTCATGCACAACATGAGTGCCAGTGCTCAACGACTCAGTTCATTCGTAGCAAACATTCTCAATGTCGTACGCGTCGACGAAAATGCTATGACACTCGCCATGAAAGAAGAAACATGGAGTGACCTTCTTATGAGTGCTTGCAAAGACATCGACCTGCGAGCCCGAGTACATGGCAAAGTCCTGGAATTTCGCATAGCCGAGAACCTGCCAACGGTTGCTGTTGATAAGGTGAGTATTTTCGAGGTCATCAATAACCTTGTAGACAATGCCATCAAATACACACACACCGACGAATCCATCATTATAGCTGCTTACGAAAAAAATGGTTTTGTCGAAACAACCGTCACAGACAAGGGAGTGGGGATACCGCCATCACTCCTGCCGCACATATTTGAAAAATTCTATCGTGCACATACGAGCAAGAACAGTGTAGGAGGCACCGGCCTTGGATTGTATCTCAGTCGAGCTATCATCAAGGCGCATGGTGGACAGATGTGGGTCAACACCAAAGAAGGACAGGGAAGTACATTTGGCTTTAGTGTACCAGTCTATGCAAACGTAGCCAAAGAGCTAAAGCCCGAAGACGGTGATACGATCATACGTGGCGCTCACGGTTGGATAAAAAATCATACCATATACAGGGGGTAATCATGGACGCAAAACCAAGTAACGGCCTTAAGATACTATGCGTCGAGGATGAGCATTTCATCAGTGAGCTCTATGCACGCGCGCTTCGTCGTGCGGGCTACGATGTTACGACACTCCTGAGCGGCGAGGATGGCTTACGTGCCGCGAAGACGAACATCTATGACATTATCTTGCTTGATCTCATGATCCCCGGTATTACCGGCTTCGAGGTACTACGACGCTTGCGCGAAGAAACCAAGGATCTCAAAGCCAAAGTGCTCATTACGACCAATCTCGATCAAGAAGAAGAATCACGAGCTGAGCTCGAGAGTCTGGCTGATGGATATTTGATCAAAGCTGACTTTACGCCACGGCAATTGGTGCAGATCCTTGACGATGTTGCGGCCGGCAAAAAGCCCATGGACAGCTATATGGACTTAACGAGATAATAAAGCAGCATGCCTTCTGTTTTTCATAGCCACTCACCGTTCCGAATTTTTGGCTTTTCGGCGATTACAACATTACTCATCGTAGCAGCCGTTTTCTTCAACCTGGGCGCTGAGGCGTTACTAACAACTATCATACTTGTTTTGATCGAGATCACTTTTAGTTTTGAAAATTCAATCATCAACGCCAAGGTACTAGAGCGCATGAGCAAGTTTTGGCAAAACATCTTCCTGACAATCGGCATTGTGATCGCGATTTTTGGTATGCGCATAGTCTTCCCGATTGCCATTGTTGCAATCTCGGCCCATTTACCATGGCGGACCGTACTTGATCTTGCCCTGAACAACCCCGAACAATATGCGCTACACCTTGACGCAGCGGCCCCTGTGATCACGTCATTCGGTGGCGCATTTCTGTTGATGCTGTCAACGAGCTTCTTTCTGGACCGGAAAAAGGGAGTGCACTGGTTTGGCTATATAGAACGACCTATGAAGCAGATTGGATACCAGTGGGTTCCCTATGTCGTATCGATTAGCGCCATTGCAGTCATCGCTTCTTTACCAGTCAACAAGCATCCACAAGAAACACTCACCGCCGGAATCATCGGCATCCTGACCTATACCGTCGTGCATGGGTTATCTCAGGTATTCAGTCGTATGCAAGCCAAGCGATCAAACGTTGCCGTACAGACAGGTGCAGCCGCGTTCATGAGCTTTCTGTACCTGGAAATGCTCGATGCAAGTTTTAGTCTCGACGGCGTGATTGGCGCATTTGCGATCACTAATCAGGTTATCCTCATTGCGGCAGGCCTGGGCATTGGCGCGATCTGGGTACGTTCAATGACCATATTTATGGTTAGACGTGGCACACTCAATAGCTATCGATTCATCGAGCATGGCGCATTTTATACGGTCAGTATATTGTCTGGGGTGTTACTTTTGGAGTCAATCGTTCATATTCCCGAGGCAGTTGCCGGCGTTATTGGGATTTGTCTCATTGGCAGTTCGATTGTTGCCAGTACCCGTGCGGTCGCTCGTCAGCACAAAAAAATATAATACCCACTCTCAGCGTAGATTCAGGCCACAAACATAAGATTGTGACAGTGGAGGTTACATCAAACCAATCCACTGCGCTCGACAAGGCCATGCAAGCACTATTGATGCATGAGAGCCATATGTCATGAGGTGGATATGTACCATCGTATGTTTTATTGCTGCGAAGCACATACGATACGGAACAGGGGAATATGATGCGACCAACACAAAGCAGGATTTGCCTGCTCGCTCTTTAGCCTCCACAGCCCTGCGCTTGTCATGTACGAGCGCAGAAAAGCCCTCCTTTTGCAAAAACCACCGGTATGTATCGGTGGTTTTTGTGACCTACAGACGCCATGTCTTCTGGGAGAAATTATAAAAGCCGAAGTTTTGCAACTTCGGCTCATTTTGCAGTTTTTGTTAGCGCCTGCTAGCGATAAACTTTCGTAACCTGCGCCTAACAAAACTATACACCGAGCTACGAAAGCTGAACAATACTTTTGCGCACATTTTTTGTTCCACTTTACGATTTACAGATTATAAACTTAATCATTTTAACAACACTTTGTAGTTGTTATGACAACAAAATGAACCTTACTAGGAGTTTGCTGTGCTGTTCATTACAATAAGTACAACATGCGTATACCATTCGTAAGCCTGAGGCTCAAAGGGCCAGTTCTTAACACGCTTATAGTGGGTGCTGTTCTGTACATTGTGCTACCCCGACTCGACGAACTTGATCAGAGCGTTGCGGCAATACGTAACGCCGATCCGCTCTGGGTCTGCGTAGCGCTTGTGGTATTTTTTTGGGGCATGCCGCTCATGGCCATGCAGCTAAACGCTATTGCACTGAAGCCTCTCAGGTTTTGGATAACATATAAGGTGCAGATGGCAGCACTATTTGTCAATAAACTAGTACCAAGCGGGCTTGGCTTAGTACTACTCAATAGCTACTATCTAAAAAAATCAAAACATAACAACACACAGGTTGCATCGGTTATCGGCGTAAGCGCCGCAACAAGCGCGACAGCATTCATGGCGCTCGTCGCATGTGCGCTCATAGCGAGCGACAAGACCTCATTGCGTACTATTGGCAGCTCATCGCATCCATTCATAATCTTGGGAATGGCTGCACTCTTTCTGGGCATAGTAGCAACTGTGTTGTGGTTTCATGCGCCATGGCGCAAAAAATTGCAAAATGGGTGGCGACAAATGCGATCACAGCTATATACATATCGTCATCGAAAAATCGATATGATGGTTGCCATCCTGGGCAACGGTGCCGCCACACTCACTAGCGTTGTCGCATTGTTTGCATGCGCGGCCGCCCTAGACATCCATATAAGCCTTGCACAAGCTCTCGTGGTGTATACGCTAGGCAACGTCATTGGAAACTTCATCCCGACACCAGGCGGCATAGGCGGCGTCGATGCGGGCCTCTATGGCGGCCTTGTTGTTGTCGGCCTCAGTCAAGGACAAGCCCTGAGCGTTGTTATGCTGTACCGATTCATAACGTACTGGCTGGCGATGATACCCGGTCTTGCATTTTTTGTATCGCTCAAAAATGATGTGCTCAAGGGATTTACAGTCAAAAATGCTAAAAAGTCGCATTTGTAGTCATTATATGATATAATATCGCTTATGAATCAGATCAAAGGGCGTCGTATTCGGCGAAGAGGTGACGAAGTCGGACTTTTTGCAGCGGCAGCTAGTGCACCGCGCAGCTTCCAATCGTCACTCATGGAGCGCAGCACGGCTGACCAGGGAATTGTTACGGGCGTCACGATGGCATTGGCGTTTCTTATTGGCGCGCTAGCCCAAGATGCAATCGACTCAGCAACCGATTCGGTCGTTAACGCTCGTATAGACAGTGGCCGACTCAGCGCCCGACAAGCAGACAAGAAGCGCGTGCAATATTCGGCAATCGCTAGCCTGTCCGCAGTCTGCTTGGGTATTGCTGGTAAAAAAATGTTTGCCCAAAAATCAAACGAAAGGGCGCTACGCTCTACAGCCAGGACAGCCAGCCACTGGGTTGTACAAACTGGTTTTTCTGGGCTAGCGGTGAGCGTATTGGAGTTTGCCGCCGATATGCTCGACGGAAAAGCTGGACGAATACGACAGAAAGCTCGCGTCGACGACCGAAGCCTGTGGCCATTCATAATTCCCGTTGGCGTCCTGATTTCGGTCATCAATGAACTGAGTACGAAACGCAACGGCGTACGAAGCCAACACTCACGAACCGTCCGACCAATGCGAGCAATAGGAATTGGTGCGGCAGTCGCAACAGTCTTGAGTGCTGTTGCACTTGCAGAAAAATTTGTCGCCTCAAAAATCGACGATACACTGCAAAAACATCGTCCCGAGGTACGCGCACTACGATTGCCCGTTGGGCACGCGATCGGATTTGGCGTTCTTGGTTTTGGCTTATATAAGGCAGCTCAGTCAGTAATGCATAAGGCCGAAACCAATGGCGTCGGTATCGAAAAAGGCTACGCCAAAGCTCCGGGTACACAGCTGGTTTCTGGTAGCGAACAAAGCTTCATATCGTGGGATTCGTTGTCACTGCAAGGGCGCCGCTTTATCGGATCAATTCTTACAAAGAATGACATTAATCACATCATGAACACAAGCCAGGCCCTTGACCCAATTCGCATATTTGTCGGACTCGAAAGTGCACCAACCGAAGAAGAGAGAGTTCAGTTAGCCATGTTTGAATTGCGACGAACTGGCGCATTCGACCGCGACACACTGGTAGTCATCCAGCCAACCGGTACCGGCTACATAAACTATATTATGGCTGAGTCTGTCGAATTTCTGTCGCGCGGCAATTGTGCGCTCGTTGGCATGCAGTATTCACTACGGCCTTCGCCTCTGTCTCTCGATCGTGTGAATGTTGGTATAGCGCAGCATCGCATGCTGCTCCAGGCTATCAAACGAGAGCTGTTGGATCGCCCAGCCAGAAAACGACCCCGAGTGCTACTGTTCGGCGAATCCCTTGGTGCCTGGACGAGTCAAGACGCATTTATGCATCAAGGAACTGATGGATTTGAGGCATTGCGTATCGATGGAGCATTATGGATTGGTACGCCAGCCGAAAGCACATGGCATACACAAGTTCTTGATGTGCGCAGGCGACTTGACACAGACTACGATAGCATTGGCTGCTTTAACGACTTTGGACAAGTTGAACGATTGCGCGCAACGCAGCGACAAGCACTGCGATTTGTACTGCTGACCAACGATAACGATCCGATCGCGAAGTTTGGACCAAAACTGCTCATTCAAGAACCGGAATGGCTCAAACCAGGTCAGCCACGCCCCGCAACAGTTCCGGCGAATATTCGATGGCGAACGCCATCGACATTCATACAGCTGCTCGTCGATATGAAAAATGCCCTAAAGCCTACGCCAGGCGTCTTTGTTGCAGACGGACATGACTACAGAGCAAGCTTGCCAGAATTTGTGAATTTTGCATATCGTTTTGAGGCCAGCGATAAAGAACTGGCACACATGCGCAAAGCACTCATTGCCAATGAAATTGCACGCAGCAAGCGTGAAGCCCTCTAGAATCACTTCATATACCTAGCAAGATTGCTATAGTAGAAGGATGCAGACAAGCCTCACCGATACTGCTCTCGCAATGCAGCTGATGTTCGTAGGACTGATTCTGTTGTATGGCACAGTCCTTGTCAAGGTTGTTCCCCGCAAACATCATGTCTGGCTTAACGTTAGCGTCGCACTGGCCGCAATCTTACTGGGACTGTTAAGCGGTTTATCGTTTGCAGAGATGGGCCTGGGCACAAACGGCATTTTGAAGTCAGTTGAAGTGGCTGGACTTTTTGTTCTTGCCTTAACTGGCGTTTTGTACATTGTCAGTCGCATAGCACCACTTCGAAAGTTTTTTTTGGGTGGATACTTTGCACGAGTTCCTCGAAAGAAACTGTTCTATGAAGCAGGCTTTCGTGTTCCACTTGGTACAGCACTTCTAGAAGAAGTTTTGTTTCGAGGTGTATTACTCGGGATGCTTTATATACACTACAGCGCCATACAGGCAGTCATCTATAGTGCGATTGTTTTTGGTTTATGGCACATTTTTCCGACCGTTGCCGACATCGAGCAAAACGAAGCCGCCGCCCAGATGGTCTCTAGCAGTCGCAAACGCCGATGGGGCTCTGTGGCCCTAGTCGTATTTAGCACCTCTGTCGCTGGGATGTTCTTTAGTATCGTACGACTTTGGGCAGGAAGTTTACTGGCTCCGTGGCTCATCCACTGGGCAATCAA
>CAYRPO010000039.1:0-8402 GCA_964426305.1 uncultured Candidatus Saccharibacteria bacterium | reverse complement strand
CGCCGGAGAGACTGATAGTGGTCAGAATAACTGGCAAATGCAAATACGGAGCATTCAATTTTTCGCATACAATACATAGAAGGCACGATTCGACATCTTCTGCCATATGTCAAGCTCCCAATATACTGAACACACCCCTCACATGAATTGCTAGCAACAGAGGCATAAAAGTGAAATAACACTTTTATTAAAGTCATGTACGAATCAACACGTTAATCTATGAGACCGTCCTGAAATTAAACGACACTTTATCGTGACACTCTTAGAAATAAAGTGCTTCTTGGATTAAGTTTAATTGTAAACCAAGCCTATCGTAGCTTTGCATATATTCAAACAAATAAAAAAGCCTATGATAAGCAATCCCCATGCTAGTGGAGGTGCAAGTTTTGTCTCGATCGGCAGGAAGCCTATGATAACTTGTATCAAGATTAAGGGCCAAAGCAAGAATAGGGCTATGCCGCCTAGCTCAAGATTCGGGTCAATACGATCCTTAAATGGCATCAGGCCAGGCAATATAGTCACTACTAGTGTGGCAATACCAATTAAACTTAACAACATTCTGGCAACTTTAAAAATTAAGATAGCTAGTGTATCTTTTGGCATTTTGAAGTGAAGAGTGCCTTGCGTATTGCGGTTTATTAATATACCAAGTGCTACTACCGTAAAGGCTGCGGCGAAGACACCGAATAATTCCAACGAAAGTATGAGGCGATCTTGTTGCCAGAATTGCTCCATGACAGCATTTTATCATAAGCAGGAACTGCCTATGTATGGTACAGCATTCTTACACAGGTTAGAACTATTTTGCACAGTCAATCGACTGTTACAATAGGCGGATAATGAAAGTATATATAGCAGGTAAAATATCAAAGGATTCAATCTTTGGAACACATGATTGGCGTGATAATTTTTGTGAGGAACTTGAAAAGCTGAGCGGCCTAAAACTGCAAAACCTTGACCCAACAAAAACAGGAACGGATCAGAGTGACTCAATGCTTGTCTTCGGGGCAGACAGTTACTTAATATCCACGAGTGATGTTTTAATAGTGTACTTATCGGATGATATTAGTATTGGTGGTTCGCAGGAGATATTGATTGCCAAATATTTCAACATTCCCGTTATAGGCCTGGCAAGACATGGTGGCAAGTTCAATGGGGCTGATAAAGAATATTTTGGAAAGATTGTAAAAAACTACAAGGATCCGTTCGTATTTACCACTTGTGACATTGTTTGCAAAACGGTTGAAGAAGTAGCAATCGCATTAAAAGATATTAAATCTATTAAACCCAAGACCTTAGGCATTATCCCTCAGTCAGTTGAGTACTACCTTAAAAAAAGACTTCTGCGTAAGAAGTCTTAAGCATAAGCGATTTGGTACCCCGGGAGGGATTCGAACCCCCGACCTGTGGGATAGAAGCCCATCGCTCTAATCCACTGAGCTACCGGGGCGTACCAACGCTAATTATACTATAGAGGGTTCGACTTGGGGGATTCGACCCACCGCTGGCGGGCCCGAAACTACATTTTTGAAAACCAGTTTTCAAAAGTAGATTTCCTTGCAAAATGCCACTGGCATTGTGCACCCCGACCTGTGGGATAGAAGCCCATCGTGGAAGTCCGTCTTCCGCTACCGGGGCGTACCAACATGTTGTATTTTAACATCTCTTATCTGTCGTTGCATTGTTTGTGGCCAAACACTCCAAAGGAGCCTATAGTAAGGGCATGAATGAAAACCCAGAAAATCCGCAACACAATCAAGACACAGAACAAACTGAGCCTGCAGCGTATTCAGCGCCCGATGCGCGGCCGGTTGAAACATTAGCCGACGACAATAAACCAGTAGTTGTACATGCTCGATCTAGAAAAAAGCAGATCATGCTTGGTCTTGTGATCGCACTACTTATTGTTGCAGCTAGTGCAGCAGTGTATTGGTTTATGTTCAAGGAGAAGCCTGTTTCGCAATCTTCCAGCGATACATCGTCAAATTCAGGTCAAGATGCTTCGGGTACGGTTCCGAGCAAAACGGTACAACCCGACACCCTGTCGTATTCGTTCGCGGCTTCGAGTACCGCAGCGGCAGATGTGTTCTGGCGTCCGGCTATAGGCGGTGATCGAACAAAGGTGTTGTCGCTGGCAGGAACAGAACGACCAAATCAGTCTGTCGTACATGGGCAGCAGGTTGCATATGTCATAGATATCTATAGTGCAGAGCCGCATCCAGATGCTGGCGTGTGGTATAGCAGCGACGGAGGCCGTACTTTTTCGAAAATCTACACTCTCAGTAAAGACGAGCAAATTACGAGTATACAGTTCGCAAGCGAAGGCACCGAACTAGCGATTGCACTACTTCCTGAGGTTGGTGGAAAAAATATCGTAAAGTCGATCGACCTTTCTACTAAACAAGCAAAAGATTTATTTACAGCCGATTCCATGGGGGTATTCATACAAGGCTATAGTACTAACTCAAAAATGTTGTACTTCAAAGGAAAATACAATAGTGACGGGGGTATATACAATAAACTTTATAGTTATGACCTTCAACGCAAGGCCGAGTCAACACTTGTTGATGCCCAAAATGGCGTAATTAGTAGTGTTGATGTTAGCCCTGATTTTAAGCAGGTTCTCTATGCAGTAGCTACGCAAGATACGTCTCAGCCTTCCGGCGACATGATTTTTGGCTATATTGGCGCGCCGTATAACATATTTAGACAAAATCTTGGTAGCACGCCTCAAGAATCAGTTAAGGAGTACGAGGTTGGTAAGCTAGGTGATAAAAGTCAATTGACAAGTGTTGGATATATCCCCAACAGTAAATATGCCATGTACTATGCGTATGGAAATCAATTATTTACCAGAAGTACGGATTACGAGCGAACTACAACTATGTTTTACGATGCTGCCAAGCCAATAATGAATGTGTATTATATCGATAATGCCACAACAACTATTGTTGCAAGTGGAACGTCTGACAATTTTACGGTATCAAAGTTTGACCTACAAACAAAACAAGCGACAACATTGTTGCAGGGTGACGCGAATACGAGCATATTTGGCGTAACAACCAAGTAAAGTCAAAAGATTGGTGCGGGTGGGGGGAATCGAACCCCCGTCTCAAGTTTGGAAAACTTGCATACTAACCGTTGTACTACACCCGCATGGCTATATTGTATAATGTTCGATTCGAATCGACCCACCTTTGGCGGGCCCGCAACTTCTGCTTTGAAAACAAGTTTTCAAGTGAAGATTGCCTTGCAATCCGCCGCTGGCGGATCTCACCCCGTCTCAAGTTTGGAAAACTTGCATACTAACCGTTGTACTACACCCGCATATCTCGAGACGACACGCGCGTCGCCTCAAGAAAGTATATCATGAACATTAGAGCTCTTTAAGAGGCGTAATGTGTGCACCTAAGCTTTGTAGCCGGTTTGCAAGATCTTCGTAACCTCGATTGATCGAGTATACGTTGCGTAAAATTGAACGACCTGGCGCTGCGAGCATAGCAACTAATATGATCGTGGCAGGGCGGAGCGCTGGTGGGCAGACAATTTCAGCTGGTTTGAAGTTCGTAGGTCCGTCAATGAGAACCCGGTGCGGGTCAATGAATCGTACTCGAGCATTCAGCTTGCTGAGTTCTGTAAAATACAGTGCACGATCTTCGTATGACCAGTCATGTATGAGTGTCTCGCCCTCGGCTAGTGCGGCAATTGGGGCGAAGAAGGGCAGGTTGTCCATATTGATACCGGGGTACGGTAGTGCATGAATTTTATCACCAAGTGCCACGAGCTTTGTGTATTTATGGGTCGTGATGTCAACCAACCGGGTGTAACCATTTTGCGCAAGATACACGTCGCTGACTGTAAACGAGCCGCCCATAAGCTCGATTTTGTACATTTCTAGCTGCAAGAAGTCGATCGGACAGCGTCGCAGTACAATACTCGAATTAGTAACCAGCGCTGCTGTAATGAACAACATAGCTTCGAGTGGATCCTCGGCTGGAGCGTATCGTACTCGTTTGTCGATTTCGTCCACTCCGTGCACAGTCAGGACGCCAGTACCAACACCCTCTATTTTGACACCAAGCTTTTCAAGAAAATAACACGTGTCACGTACCATGTAATTGCTAGATGCATACCGTATGACGGTTGTGCCTTTTGTCATAGCAGCAGCAAACAGGATGTTTTCGGTAGCTGTCTCACCGACTTCATACATGATTACCTCACCAGGCTGCTTTTTGTCGACGGTGATGTGGTAGTTGTCGTTTGTCGTGTGGATGCTGACGCCAAATTTCTCTAGTCCATGTTGATGCGCAGCAATAGTGCGCTTACCGAGCGCACAACCACCAGCAAAAGGCAGTGAAAAATCCGGGTACCTATGCATAAGTGCACCGATGAACATAATGATGCTTCGTGTTTTTATAGCAGCCTTGACGTCGATATTTTCGAGTTTGAGTTGCTCGGGTGGTTTTAGTTCTAGATCTGTATCGTCGATCCAGCGGACGTGCACGCCGATGCTCTCTAGTACCTCGAGGAGTCGATTTACTTCTTCGATTTTTGGCACATCTTCGATGATAGTGGTGCCTTTGTTAAGCAAAGAACCAGCCAAGATGGCAACTGCCGCATTTTTTGAGGGTCGCATGGTGATTTCGCCGTGCAGTTCGTGGCCACCCTCAATTTCGAATCCCAATGATTTCTTGTTGATGCTTACAATGTCGCGTCCGAGTGCGGCACTGATGCGCGATATAGTCTCAAGACTTAAGTTCTGCTTGCCTTGTTCAATGCGATTGATCGCTGATTGACTCGTGCCAAGCCGCTTTGCAAATTCACTCTGAGTGAGTCCTCTCTCTTGCCGTATCTGAGAAATTAAATGACCGATTTTCACATTAGTTGTACTCATGTACCATATTTTATATCAAATGTGGTACTTTGTGCCAAAAATTGTGCGGTGGCGTATACTAAAACCATGCTGACAAATACATACTTACAGAGTCTCCTAGACGCCGAAATCGCTCGACAAACCGATGGTCTTGAATTAATACCGAGTGAAAATTATGTGAGCCATGATGTACTGAGTGCTCTAGGGAGTGTATTCACGAACAAATACTCTGAAGGATACCCGGGTAGGCGTTATTATGGCGGTCAGGAAAACACTGACAAAGTCGAACAGTACGCCATTGACACTGTCAAGAAACTATTTGGCGCGGATCACGCAAATGTACAGCCACATTCCGGGGCACAAGCCAACGAGGTCGTGTATCATGCATGGCTTCAGCCAGGTGACACAGTACTGGCAATGGATCTAAACCACGGCGGTCATTTAACGCACGGGCATCCGGTTACGGTTTTAGCGCGACAATATAACTTTGTTCGCTATGGCATGAAAGACATTGAAACGGGCGAGATCGATTACGATCAGCTGCGTGCACTGGCTAAGAAGCACAAACCAAAGATCATATTGGCCGGTTTTTCGGCGTATCCACGGGAGCTTGACTATGCCAAGTTTGCCGAGATTGGACAGGAAGTTGGTGCTGTGTTGGTGGCTGACATGGCCCACATTGCTGGCCTGATCGCCGGAAAAGCTGCAAAGAACCCCTTTGATTATGGATTCCACGTTATCACCAGTACCACGCACAAGACATTGCGCGGCCCGCGTGGTGGTTTGATCCTAAGTAAGGGCATTGCTGGCAACCCGCTGAAGGCACCCGAAAAAACAATCGAAAATCTGCCGACAATCATCGATCGAACACTGTTCCCGGGCGTACAGGGCGGTCCGCATATGCACACGATTCTTGCCAAGGCAGTTGCGTTTGACGAAGCAAGCACCCCAGAATTCCAGTTGTATGCAAAGCAGGTGATTGCGAACGCCAAAAAACTAGCAGATGAGCTCATGTCTCAAGGTGTTCGGCTCATCACTAATGGCACCGACAATCATTTATTGCTGCTTGATGTATATAAAAGCTATGGCATAGACGGACATGTTGCCGAAACAGCGCTGGATGCGGTCGGGCTGACAGTGAACAAGAACGCAATAGCGGGTGACATGTTACCGCCATTCCGTCCTAGTGGTATTCGCTTGGGTACACCCGCTATGACAACCCGGGGACTTGGTTTGGCTGATATGACAATTGTCGCTGACTGGATTGTGCGTGTATTGCAGAACCCAACCGACGCAAAGCTGTTACGTATAGTACGTGCCGAAGTAACGGAACTTGCACGGAAGTATCCGTTACCACACTAGCGATTAACGACTGCGTCGCAAGTATCGTCGGATGCGCTGCAGAGCACTATCTGTAGTTGCCTGACCGAGCCATTTGTCGCTAGGGTGGGCGCGGCTATTTGTGATGATTTCGACGATATCTTCACTATGTAGCGTAGTCTTGAGCGCAACGTATTTGCCGTTGATCGTGCCGCCGCTCGCCGTTTCGCCGATTTTTGAATGCACGGCGTAGGCAAAATCCAAAACTGTTGCACCAACGGGCAAGTCGATCACATCGCCCTTTGGCGTAAAGACAAAAATGCGATCTTGGAAAAAGTCGGTTCGCAGCCGTTTCAGATAAGCGCTTGGACTGACATCGGCACTCTGAAAGTCTCGCAGTTGCTCAATCCATGCAAAACTTTCTTTGCCAGCGCCTTTGGCCGTGGGTGATTTGTAGCTGTGATGGCTGGCTACGCCATATTCGTTGAATTCATGCATTTCTTCGGTACGCACTTGGAACTCAACAATTGGCCCGTCCCCACTAAATACGGCCGTATGAAGGCTCTGATATCCATTTGGTTTTGGTACAGCGATGTAATCTTTAATCCTACCGGGTACAGGACGCCAATGCGTATGAATTGCGCCAAGTGCCTGGTAGCAGTCTGGTACGCTTCGCACGATAGCCCGTAACGCAACTAGGTCGTAGATTTCGTCGACATTCCATTTCTTTCGTTCCAATTTTTTGTATAGGCTAAATGTGCTCTTGACACGGCGGTCGATTTTTGGCGAATATCCCAGAGAATGACGCAGGTCTACCGCCAGGCCGCGATACATTTTTGTGATTGTGGCATCCGCCTTTTTAAGGCGTGCATCCATGAGCTTTTTGGTCTTTGCGTAATCTTCGGGGTAGGCATAGGGAAATGCAAGATCGCCAATGGTTGTCACTAATTTACCCATACCCAGGCGAGATGCAAGTGGCGCATGGATCATAATACTTTCGAGTGCGATGCGTTGTTGTTTCTCAGCAGGCAAGTATTGCAATGTTTCCAGATTATGCCAACGGTCGGCTAGTTTGAGGATCACGACTCGAACATCGGCCGCAACCGATACAAAAAACTTGCGGAGCGATTCAACATGACGTTCATTCCCTCGGTACTTAAGCTTGCCGAGTTTGCTTACCCCTTCTACCAAAAATGCCACCTCTTTGCCGAATGTTTTTTCGAGATCGTGTGCGGTGACGTCGGTATCTTCGATGGTGTCGTGCAGTAGTGCGGCGCAAATGAGGGTTGTGTCCATGTCCATTTCGATTATGTGCCTAGCAACTGGTACACAATGCGCTTCAAAGTATGGTTTGCCGTTTGCTCGTGTTTGGCCTGTATGTGCAGTTTTGGCAAAATTGTAGGCACGTTCAATCAGTCCGCTGTCGAAACCGCTTAACGAGGGATCCGCTTTTTTGGATTCATGCAGTAGCTCGGTCAGTAGTTTGTCGTGTTTTACGGACATGTATCTATTTTAGGCTACTATGACCCTGGCGCCTAAACTGTTTTGTCGAATTTACCCAAAAAACGCACTTCTGGAACAAGGTCGATGCGTAGCCTGTCTCTTACGGTTCGTACAATTTGCATGGCGACATTGTATATATCTTGGGCGGTAGCGTTGCCAGCATTCTCTAGTTTCAGAATGTGGTCTTTGTTCAGCCGGACTTCGCCCCACGTCTGACCACGAGAAAATCCTGCTGCGAGCAATACATGGGCTGCCGATACGCGATGTCCGCCACTGTGTACCTGGTTCATGGATTGCAACCGCTCAAGTGACAGACCTGTCTCGTCAAAGCTCATAACATATTCGGCTGTTTTTCGGTCAACTTCTGGATTGCGAAAGAAGGAGCCAGCTGTTTTTGGGTACAGATCGGGGTGGCGATAGTCATACAGCGAGTCGGCTTTTTCTCGAGTCGCTATAGTTGCCTCGCGGCGGTCAGCTAGATGATCCATGCTGAAATGATGTTCCTGTGCAATGTTCAGCACAGTCTGGTAGGTTACGTCTTTGATCGGCGTACGACTAAGTTCGAATGAGGCACGCAGTACAATCAGATCCTTGGATGAGGGTTCCTGTAAACACGAGTATCGATAGCCCAGTTGTAGCTCGTTTTTTGACAACCTTTTTTGTTGATGTGCACGTGTGTCGTACACGTCTACCCATGTCAATGTGT
>CAYRPO010000038.1:1560-8599 GCA_964426305.1 uncultured Candidatus Saccharibacteria bacterium | reverse complement strand
GCATCTGTGCTTACATGGTTCTGGACGGCAGGCTCGCACTTGCAACACTCGTTTTTCTGATGGCGTACTTGCAGCGCGTATCATCACAGTTGTTTGTGCTCAGCGAGATTATCAACGGATACGACCAGACGCTGCTCGAAGCCGCACCTATGACCGACATTCTAAGCCAACCCGTAAAGGTCATGGATGCTCCACGTGCTACAAATCTTGTCATAAAACAGCCAGTTGTTGCGCTCGAAGATGTCAGCTACCAATACGAATCGGACGGCGAACATGTCTTGCGGCACGTTAACTTGCGCATTGAAAATGGAGAAAAAATTGGGCTTGTTGGCCACTCGGGTGCTGGCAAGACAACACTTGTGCATTTACTGCTCAGGTTCAACGACGTTACCGGTGGACGCATCACAATCGATGGCCACGACATCCGCGACATCACCCAAGAATCACTGCGAGAATCAATTTCCTTTGTACCGCAAGAACCAATGCTCTTTCATCGTACACTGCGTGAAAACATTCGATACGGTCGGCTACATGCGACCGACGAAGATATAGACAATGCTGTGCAGCAAGCCAATGCTGCTGAATTCGTTTCCGGACTGCCAAAAGGGCTCGACACATTAGTTGGTGAACGGGGCGTCAAATTGAGCGGTGGCCAAAAACAGCGCATTGCCATCGCACGCGCGATCGTCAAAGATGCGCCAATTTTGCTGCTCGACGAAGCTACTAGCGCACTCGACTCGGCATCGGAACTGCTTATCCAAGATGCACTCTTTAAGCTCATGGAACGAAAAACATCGATCGTCATTGCTCATCGTCTAAGCACCATTCAAAAGATGGATCGAATCGTTGTCGTTGAAAAAGGATTGATCACCGAACAAGGCACGCACAAAGAACTGTTGGCGCTTGGCGGTACATACGCCAGGCTGTGGGCGCACCAGTCCGGCGGGTTCATCGATGAATAGCTTTTCAGGCTTCTAGGGCATGCGAGATGCTACAATAGGCAACATGTCACGACCATTGCGCTTTTTACTCGCTGCCGTCTTGTTGTTCGCGATCGGCTTTTTGCTCATGCTCGACATTAGTATTGAATCTATCATCCAGACTACTGGCGTGATCGGCCTTGCATTGACTATCTTTGCCGAAACCGGACTGCTAATTGGCTTTTTCTTACCCGGCGACACCCTGCTGTTTACAGCCGGTTTTTTTGCCGGACAGGGTCAACTGAATTTGTTCGCAGTACTGTTTGCTTTGTTTATTGGTGCCGTACTTGGCAATGCCGTTGGCTACGAGATCGGCCGACGCGCCGGGCCAAAACTATTTAGACAAGAAGAATCGATCTTCTTTAGCAAAGAAAGTGTTGAAAAAACACAACATTTCTTTGACCGGCACGGCGGCAAAACGATCGTCTTGGCACGTTTTATACCAGTGGTGCGTACGCTATCACCCCTAATGGCTGGCGTAGCTGGCATGAATTATAGACGCTTTATGACATATAACGTAGTTGGTGCCCTTATCTGGATACCCTCTATAACCATCATTGGCTATTGGGCCGGTAAGGTGTTGGGTGAATACTTCAATATAGACCACTATATCTTGCCAGTTCTTGGGCTTGTCATGTTCACCTCTGCTGCCATCACTTTTTGGCATATCTGGAAAGACCAAGCAAGGCGAACATTGCTCAAAGCAAGCGTCAAGCGCAACTACAGCAATTTCTTCAAAAAGTAGCCCGTATAAGAACTAGGGTTTTGGGTAATTTGTTCGGGTGTGCCTTCGGCGACGACTATTCCACCAGATTCACCACCTTCAGGCCCCATGTCGATCACGTGGTCTGCTGATTTGATCACATCCAGATTATGCTCAATGATCACCATTGAGTTGCCTGTGTCCACAAGCGCATGCAACACATGCAATAATTTGTCAACATCGGCCATGTGCAGCCCAGTAGTAGGCTCGTCAAGTATATAGAGTGTGCGGCCAGTTGGTCGGCGTGACAACTCACTCGCCAACTTGATGCGCTGCGCTTCACCACCAGACAATGTCGTAGCTGGCTGACCCAGGCCTATATAACCCAAACCAACATCAACAAGTGTCTGCAGTTTACGCGCGATGGCGGGGATGTTTTCAAAAAAGCTCAATGCTTGTTCGCAGGTCATGTCGAGCACGTCGCTAATCGTCTTATCTTTGTAGTGAATTTCGAGCGCTTCACGGTTGTAGCGCTTTCCCTTGCATTCCTCACACGGCACATACACATCTGGCAAAAAGTGCATTTCGATCTTGATAATACCGTCTCCACTACAGTTTTCGCAGCGCCCGCCTTTGACGTTAAAACTAAACCGTCCTGGGCCGTAGCCACGAATTTTTGCTTCGGGAGTGCCTGCGAACAGTTCTCGAATTGGTGTAAATAAGCCTGTGTAGGTAGCAGGATTGCTGCGCGGCGTCCGACCGATCGGCGACTGATCGATGATGATTACTTTGTCTAGTAGCTTTATGCCTTCGATCTCGTCGTGTCGACCAGCCACAACAGATGCACGGTGCAAACGTGCCTGTAGTTCTTTGGCAAGAATGTCATTAATGAGGCTAGATTTGCCAGAGCCGCTGACGCCACTCACCACAACCATTTGCCCAAGCGGAATCGATACATCAATATTTTTCAGATTGTTTTCGCGAGCCCCATGGATCACTAGCTCGGTACCGTTGCCCTTGCGGCGCTTTTTGGGCAGGGCAATCTGCTTTTTGCCTTGCAGATACTGACCAGTAATACTAGCCGGATTTGCAGCTACCTCGTCAGGAGTACCATGCGCAACCACATTGCCGCCATGGACACCGGCACCTGGGCCAATATCTACCAAATAGTCTGCTGTTCGTATGGTGTCTTCATCGTGCTCGACAACGATGACTGTATTACCTAAGTCACGTAGCCTGTGAAGTGTCCGGATCAGACGTTCGTTATCGCGTTGATGCAAACCAATTGACGGCTCATCGAGTACATACAACACGCCGGTCAGCCCCGAACCGATCTGCGTCGCTAAGCGTATACGCTGTGCTTCACCGCCGGACAGTGTCACGGCACTACGAGCAAGACTCAGGTACTGTAAACCAACATCTTGCAAAAATGTCAGACGGGCGTTGATTTCTTTGAGAATTTGATGGGCAATGGTTGTATCTGTTTCGCTCAGTTGCAAATCCTGAAAATATGCCACGGCGTCATCGATGGAAAGCTCGCATATGTCGATGATAGAGAAATTACCGACCGTCACGGCCAAAACTTCAGGGCGCAAGCGCTTGCCCTTGCATGCATGACACGGCCGTTCAAGCATGAACTTTTCTATATCACGACGTATGAAATCGCTCTCTGTCTCTTTGTAGCGTCGTTCCAGGTTCGGTATAACCCCTTCAAATGTCGTTTCAAAGCTTCTACCGCTACCAAGTGGGACGGTGTAGGTTTTGTTGCCTGTACCATACAAAACCATGTCGATCTGCTCAGGCGTTAGGTCACCGGTCGGCACGTGAATACTAAAGCCATTTTCCTCAGCCATGACATCTACTTTTTTCATGTACCATGTATCGATGCGTATACGGTTCCATGGTCGAATTGCACCCTCGGCGATGGTTAACTTGCCATTTGGAAGTACCAGCTCTGGGTCAACCTCGAGCCGGCTGCCCAACCCAGTGCAAACCGGACACGCTCCATGGGGACTGTTAAAACTAAACGTTCGTGGCTCGAGTTCGGGTATGGTTACTTCGGGATGATCAATACACGCATACAACAGTGAATAAAACTGTTCAGCGTTGGTGTCGGCGTTGACAATGGTCATACGACCATCCGCAAGATCAAGCGTTTGTTCGATGGACTGGCTGAGACGGCTCGAAGACGCATCGTCGGCAACCAAACGATCAACAACGATGTCAATTCGATGCTTTTTGGCTTTGTCGAGCTCGGGAAATTCGTCAAGCGCATACACAACGCCGTCGACACGTGCTCGGGCAAAGCCGGCCCGCTGAAACTGCTCGGGGATGTGTTCAAATGCGCCTTTTTTGTCAATCACAATTGGGGCAAGCACCATAATTCGCGCATCTTTGTTGGCCGATGCCACCTGATCGACGATCACCGTCGGTGTTTGCCGAGCAACCATATTGCCGCATATAGGACAGTGCGGAACACCAACACGAGCAAATAGCAATCGTAAGTAGTCATAGATCTCAGTTACCGTTGCGACCGTGGAACGTGGATTTCGACTGGTCGACTTTTGGTCAATGGATATGGCAGGACTCAGCCCATCAATTTGGTCAACGTCTGGTTTCTCCATAAGGCCCAAAAACTGACGAGCATAACTGCTCAAACTCTCGACATATCGGCGCTGGCCTTCGGCGTATATGGTGTCAAAAGCCAGGCTGGACTTGCCGGAGCCACTCAGGCCGGTAATGACTACTAGCTTGTTGCGCGGCAACTCTAGGTCAATGTTTTTGAGGTTGTGCTCGCGTGCTCCCTGGATCTTTATAACATCATTCATCGGCCTACAAGTATACACTTTTTGTGTGATCTTTGCCACTGTTGTACACTGGAAGCCGTATGAACATTGCGATACAGGGCGAACGCGGATCATTTCATCATGTAGCCGCAATGAAACAATATGGTAATGCCATCACCCTGGTACCATGCGAAAACTTTGCCAGCGTCTTTCAGGCGCTCGACGGTAGCGTAGCCGACGCAGCCATAATTGCTGTCGAAAATTCGCTATATGGCTCGATCAATGAGGTCTACGACTTGCTGCTGCGATACCAGTTTCAGATCGTTGCAGAAATTCCCGAACGGGTACACCAATGCCTCGTCGGCCACCCGCACACGCCGCTCGAACAGATCAGTCACATCTATTCACACCCTGTCGCACTTGCGCAATGCAGTCAGTTTCTTGTACGTGAGCTAGGCCACGCCGAAAGAGTCGAGTATTTCGACACCGCAGGCGCGGCACGGCTTATCAGTGAAAAACAAGATTATACTGGAGCAGCTATCGCGAGCGCGTTTGCCGCAGAACTGTTCGGGCTGAGCGTTCTGGCTGACAACATCGAAAACCATGCCATGAATTACACCCGATTCCTAGCCATCGAGCGCAATCCCAAAAGCGTGCCAGGCGCGAACAAAGCATCATTAGTACTACATATCAGCCATCAACCCGGCTCGCTTTACCATGCGCTTGGCGTGTTTGCCGACCGAGACATAAGCCTCACAAAACTACAGTCACGACCCGTACCGGGCAAAGTATGGCGTTATATGTTCTATGTCGATGTGCTTATGCAACCCTCTATGATTCCAGAGATTACGGCGGTACTTGAATCACAGTCATGCGATGTTCAACTGCTCGGTACATACAAAGCGCACCAAGACATACAAAACGACCACTAGCTAGCCCAAGAGGGCTGCATGTATTGGAACTGCTTTTCGCGAACCCGCCGTGGCAATAAATAGTCGCGTTGCCGCGCTATCACTGTCATAGCTCCAAGCGTTACCGATTCCGGCAGAACCACTCGTTCACCGTCCATCTCAGTGTACATAACCGGATCAAGCAGTAATGCCCTGCGATCGGTAGCATCTCCCGGATACGTCGCCGCATTCAGTTCACCAACGACGACGTAGTCTTTTACGGAACCACCGTATCTGTCGCCGTACAGATCGTGCGGTATGTAGCCACGATGTTCCGGAGGAATCCTTGTATCGTAGGCATCTTCGATGCGTCGAACGGCAGTGTTGACATAGTAATCAACAATGCCATCCGCTTCATCCAGACTCACGCACAGGCGATCATGTCTATCAAAAAACAGCTGATCGTCAAAAGGGCTGATCCGTGGTTGTACTGGCTCAGTTGGCAAGTCTAGCTCTTGAGCTAGGGTTCGCGGGTCGTCCCATATTTGATCGCGTATTTCACTGACGGCCGACAAGCGAAAAAGCTCGATGCACATTTCGGCGATTGGGTACATGAAAACGCGCCCGTTAAAGGCGCGCTCAAGTTGATCTAATGCTGTCTGAAATGCCGGATTTTCTAGGGCAAGCACTTGTCTTGTTATAAACAAGTCTGGTGGAGGAGCTACTTTATTGCGGTATTTCTGCTTGGACAATCGTCATCCCCGAGTAATGTCAGTAGATGCCCCGAGTTTCGCATACAAGCTGCAATCGTGCAAGACCTTTTTGGTATACCGTATACTTTACTTATATGCATAAACGCGTCAAACGAGTTGGAACAGATATAGCCGGGTACAGTCTGATTCTGCTTGGCCTTGCAACAGGCTGGTTGCCAGGGCCAGGCGGCATACCACTCATTCTTGCTGGGCTTGGTTTGCTGTCGATTCACAACACTTGGGCCAAGCACATCAAAGTCTTCTTTTTAGAACGTGGCAGCGAATATATGTCGTATGTGTTCCCTGCTGACAAACGCGCCCAAGGTGCCCATGACGTACTTGCTGCTACGTTGTTTTGTGTTGGTATGATTACATTTTTTGTAGCATCTGCGGCATGGCAATTTGGACTTGCAGTAAGCTGTATTGCCCTGTCTGTAGTTGATTTTCTGTATAACCGGGATCGGATTGCTTGGTTCCGTAAAAAACGCTAAAGCTTATTTTACAATATAGTTGCTTTTTAGAGTATTTTGTATTACTTTTAAGTTAACTATGTGGTGGTATCTCACGCTCGCTGACAGTACTCGGCCAGTTCTCGGATTATTCGAGACGGTCAATTCAATGCATCCGCAAGATGCACTGTTTGCATTTGTCGTTCTGGGTATCGTTCCGGGCACAAACATTCAGCTCAATTTCTACGCCATCGCGATTGTCCTGATTGGTATGATTACAGGTATGGTTGCAATATATCTTGTACGACAAATCACTGCAGCGCATACCCACGAAAACCGCCAATCACGTTCAGAGCAGCTTGAATTTGTTTCGATTTAGGTGTCTGCGTCTAGCAGATTTTCGGCGTACAGTTGCAACTCCTGCAACAAGTACGTGTCGCGGCTCGACGTCCGTTCTGTAGCGAGCTGTTGCAATCGAT
>CAYRPO010000038.1:0-1460 GCA_964426305.1 uncultured Candidatus Saccharibacteria bacterium | reverse complement strand
AACAAGTACGTGTCGCGGCTCGACGTCCGTTCTGTAGCGAGCTGTTGCAATCGATGCATGTACTTGTACAAGCGGCTTTCGGTTTCGCCTGCCGTCAATTTTTCCTGACGATACTCATTCCATAGCTGTTGTTCGGCAGATGTAAGACTTTTTGGAAATTGCCGCGCCTTATACAGCAGCAGCAGTCGCTCCAATCGCGAGTCGCCAAAATCAAGGTGAAGATCTGCAAGTCCTTGTTCGTCGGCAGCACGAACGACGCGCATCTTGTTACGATCGTCGTCGTTAAAAAAGCCGTCGTACAGCATCGCGTCAACATTATGCGGATCAACCACCAGACTGGCTTGCTTGACTTTTTCCTGCATGCGCAGTGCCTCGGCCAGTTTGTTCGGAAAATCTTTCATAGCCTGCAATTTTTTGTAGTTAGATTGGATAGTTTCAAGCGTTAGAGCAATGCGCGCTTGGCTTGCAGCGTCCAACACGGCCAGTGGCGCAATGGCCGGGCATCGATTGAACTGTAGCTGCTTAACCGGCAAGCGCACAGCATCTTTGTCGGTCGTCCACTTCATGGCATCAGCTAGCTGCGAGGCGGTCAGTTCTGCAAACTGAGTTGGGTCATGACGCAAGTCATACACATACACACTGCCCTTCTGCGTTGGATGTGGCAGTACGGGTATGACTGCTGTAGTGTGTTGAAATTCACTTGGATATCGACCCGAAGCATAGACAAATGGCTGAATCCCGCCAACCAGTTGCTCGATCGCTCGCTTGTCGCGCATACCAAGCAAATACTCGAACAGTTTTGGCTGCTTTGAGCGGATTAGTTTTGCCACCGAAATCGTGGCATAGACGTCGTTGAGCGCATCATGCGCTTGCTCGTGGTCAAGACCGTTGACTGCCGTTAGCAGCTCAAGACGATTAGTCGGCTTGCCTTCACTGGTGAATGGCCACTGTATACCGTCGGGTCGAAGCGCACGGGTCAGACGCACTACATCGAGCAGATCCCATTTGCCGCGGCCTTCTTTCCATTGCCACTCGTACGCATCGAAAAAGTTCCGATAATGCAAGAAACGCATAAATTCGTCGTCGAATCGGATTGTATTGAAGCCCATAAACACCGTGCCTGGCGCTGCGATTTGTTCATGAAACAACTGCAAGAACTCGACTTCTGTTCGGCCATCGGCCAATGTTTGTTGCGGCGTAATGCCGGTGATTAGCACGGCATCTGGATCCGGCAAGACATCGGGTGTCAATTTCACCAACTCGTTGATTGGTTCGCCAATTGGCTCGAGGTCTAGCGATGTGCGCTGGCCGGCAAATTGCATAATTCGTGCCTCGCGCGGGTTTACGCCACTCGTTTCTAAGTCGTAGAAGAAAAAGGTTTCGGTCATCCTATAAGCATAACAAAAAACCACCATTTCTGGTGGTTCGGTCAAAAGCGTAGAAAAAACAAGATGGACAAA
>CAYRPO010000037.1:0-8702 GCA_964426305.1 uncultured Candidatus Saccharibacteria bacterium | reverse complement strand
ATATGCCAGAGCTTCCCGAGGTAGAAACAGTACGGGCAGGATTGCAACGGTTGCTGCCAGGTCGGGTAGTCAGCTCTATTGATTTTGATTGGGTCAAAAGCTTTCCGAACGCCGCCTCCGATGTGGATGCATTTTTGATTGGTGCATCGGTTGTAGGCATACGACGCCGTGCAAAAGTATTACTCATCGATCTGTCAACAAACTATACGTTGGTAATTCATCTGAAAATGACTGGTCAGTTGGTGTTTGTTGATGTTGAAAATGAACGATTTGGCGCTGGCCATCCGAACGACAGTCTTGTTGGCAGGCTGCCCGACAAATCTACTCGCGTGACCATCGTATTTGCGGATGGATCACGGCTGTTCTTTAATGATCAGCGTAAGTTTGGTTGGATGCGTTTGTTGTCAACGATTGAGGTACCAAACATCGATTTTATGCGGACAGTTGGCCCAGAACCTCTAGAGGCGAGCTTTACGGACACACTTTTTATGCAGCGCGTGCAGCGTCGAAAAAACAGCACGGTCAAAGCAGTATTGTTAGACCAAACAGTACTTGCTGGGGTTGGCAATATCTATGCAGATGAGTCACTTTTTGCTGCAAAGATTCATCCGTCTAGTGTAGTGGCGGCCATTCCTCCCAAGCAACTTGCCACCTTGCATAAGGGAATTATCGATGTGCTGCGTCTGAGCATTGCAAAGGGTGGTTCGACCGACCGTAATTATGTCGATGCCGAAGGTAAACGAGGCAGCTATACTGATTTTGCCAAAGTGTTTCGTCGAGAAGGCCAACCATGTTTAGTTTGTGGTCACCCAATTGTAAAGCTGCGGGTTGCAGGGCGCGGTACGCATGTTTGTGAATCGTGTCAAATACTCTATACAATGGATAAGATATGACGATTGTTTTTACTGGCGAGAATGCCTATGCCCGCGATGCCGCTGCTACGTCGTACATACGACAATTCATTGCTGCTCACGGCGATGTAGCCGTAGATCGTTTTGACGGTGTTGAATTAGAGCCAGCGGATCTGATTTCGACGGTGAGTTCGCTGCCGTTTTTGAGCGATAGGCGCATGGTTGTTGTGCGCGGATTTGGCGAAAACAAGGCACTGCTGGAAAGGGTAGAAGATATTGTTTCGGCCGTTACCGATTCGACCGATTGTATATTGATTGAGCAAACGCTCGATGGACGCAGCAAGGCCTATAAGTATCTGCAAAAGCACACCGACATGCGCGTGTTCCATGCGGTTCATGATCAGGATTTGCTTGCTTGGGTACAGGCATCGTTTGCAGAGGCTGGTACGCAGGTGTCTCGACAAGCTGCACAGTACCTGGTTGATCGCGTTGGTCCAAATCAGCAACTGCTTGCCAGCGAGATTGAAAAAGTTATGCTTTACACACATACGCCTACCCCGGACTCCATTGCCGACATAGTCGACTATATGCCGCAGGGCAGTGTCTTTGCCATGCTCGACAGCGTGTTTGCTGGTAATATTACCGCCGGGCTGACGTTGTACGATGAGCAGCGTGCGCAGGGCCAAGAGCCACAAAAAATCTTGGGCATGATTGTATGGCAGCTGCATGTTCTCGCATTGGTCAAGACGGCAGGTACTATGCCGCCCAGTGAGATCGCCAGCGTTACAAAACTGAACCCGTATGTGATTCGTAAAAACCAATCGGTTGTACGTTCATTGTCGCTTGCGCGTATCAAAGCCATGGTCACCGATGCATTGGCCACTGACTTGTCGCTGAAGCGTTCTAGTGTTTCGGCTGATGATGCGCTAAAAACCCTGATTTTATCGTTTGCAACATAAAAATCACCCCGCGATTTTTTGCGGGGTGATGCATAGTCCAAAACTGGTGCTATTTGGCTGCTTTTTTTGCAGCAGGCTTCTTGGCTGGCGCGGCTTTTTTGGCTGGCGCTTTTTTTGCAGCAGGCTTTGCTGCGGTTTTTGCTGGCGCGGCTTTCTTGGCTGCAACAGGCTTGCTGGCACTTGCTGGCTTTGATCCGGCAGCTTTTGCGGCAGCGCTGAGCTGGCTCTTTTTGCGAGCGGCTTTGTTCTTGTGAATGATATTCTTCTTTGCGGCAGTATCGATAGCTTTGTTTGCCTTCGCTTGTGCAGCGCTGATGTCACTGGCTTTGCCGCCACTTATAGCCGTCGTGAATGCTTTGACTGCTTCGCGCAGAGTTCGCTTAGATTTGGCATTGCGAACAGCAGCCTTATTGCTGACACGTACGCGTTTTTTTGCTGACTTGATGATGGGCATGAATTGTCCTTCTTAGGTTTAATCGATTTAATGATGTAAGTCGAAAAAAAGTATATCCTAAAAGCAACGGATTTGCAAAGTCGTGCCGCTCGGGTATTGCAAGAACGTACTGCTTATGGTATCGTGCAGGTAAAGTAAAAATATAAAAATGGATACAAACCCAAAAAACCAGATCGTAGACAAGCTCAAAGGCGCACAAAACGTCCTTGTGACGGTAAGCGCAAACCCTAGTGTTGATCAGCTGGCCGCAGCTATTGGATTGACATTGCTCCTCAATAAGCTCGACAAACATGCGACTGCCGTGTTTAGTGGTAACGTACCATCGACCCTTGAGTTTTTAAAACCTGAAGCGACCCTCGAACCAACAACCGACTCGCTACGGGACTTTATCATATCGCTTGACAAGGCAAAAGCCGATAAGCTTCGTTATAAGGTTGAAGAAAACGTAGTCAAAATCTTTATCACGCCATATAGGACGCATTTAACTCAAGATGATCTGAATTTTGAGCAAGGGGATTTTAACGTAGATGCAGTCGTAGCTCTTGGCGTCGATGTGCGCGAGCATCTCGACGCGGCAATTATGGCACACGGCCGTATTTTGCACGATGCAGCCGTAGTTAGCATATCGGCTGGTCCGCAGCTGAGCGATGTCGGTAGTATTAATTGGCAAGACGAAGCGGCTAGCTCACTGTGCGAGATGCTTGTGTCGATTGGTGAATCGTTACGACCTGGCATATTGGATGAGCAAATTGCAACGGCGCTTCTGACGGGCATCGTTGCCGAAACAGAGCGCTTCAGTAACAGCAAAACCAGTCCAAAAGTTATGACAATGTCGGCTCAGCTCATGGCGGCTGGTGCAAATCAGCAGCTCATCGCGAGCGAATTACAGCAGCCTCTACAGACAGAGGAACTGCCGTCCGTCGACCCAACCCCAAGTGCAGGCCAGGCCCAAGACAAGTCAGTACTGTCAGTGTCTCATGATGACTCTAACTCAGCGAGCAATACAGAGCCGGCATCGTTGGCGACAGGCACACCACAGCCAGAGACCGACATACCCAAGGATGACATTCACATAGACGATCATGGCACGGTGCGGCAGCCGCAAGATTACGACGACATGTCTCAGATGGTACAAGATATCCAGTCACTAGGAAAGCTCAAAGAGCGACCCTCGGCCATGCCTCGCGGCAAGACTATTCAACCACTTCCTGTGCCAGAGCCGACAGCTACAGATCAGCAGTATTCCGAATACCTGCCAGAGCCGAACACACCGCAGCCAGTTATGGCGTCGGCAATCGACCTCAACGACGAATTGCCACTGATCGATCCGCTTGCGCCAATGTCCACGAGCACGTCCGATGACGCAAAGGTTCCTGTCGACACGCAATCACCGCTTCTTAGTGTCCAGGATGATGCCGAAAGTGTGCGGCCGACAGAAGTGCTACAGACGCCACATGTACAACTGCCCGACGACGGCGAAACGGCTGTCACGCAGCCACTTGGCCCTATAGTGCAGGCCACAGACACTCTAGATCAGATAGAAGACAAAGTAGAAGTGTATGAAGGCGCCGAGCTGCCCGCTATAGAGGTGGCGCCCGAGGTGCCTATGTCGGCAACGCTACCGACGGTTGACACATCTGTTCCGCCAGAGATGAGCACTGCAACCACTACCGACAGTGTAACTGGTCTTGACCCCGATGCTGCCCGCAAAGCAGTCGAAGCGGCAATGGCCGCAAGTGGTGGGTTTGATCCAAACCGTCCCGAACCACTTGAGGCGTTAAATGCACAACCTTTGAGTGGCGTTACGTTTCCATCGTCGCCAGCCCAGTCAACGCCTACGGCGCCACCGGCGGTGCCACCACCGCTCATTCCGCCATTTCCAGTACCTCCGCCCGACCAGCAGTAGACATAGTCTTGTATACTGGCAGGGCGATGTATAACGGACTACTCCTCGTAGACAAACCAGCAGGTGTTTCGAGCTTTGGCGTTGTAGCCAAGGTTCGTGGCTGTATTCGTGCTGCAACAGGAGTGAAGAAGATCAAGGTGGGGCACATAGGCACACTAGACCCACAGGCAACCGGTTTGTTGGTGCTCGCAGTTGGTTCATATACCAAAAAAGTTCCCGAGCTGATCGGCCACGACAAAACCTACGAGGTAGAAATGACGCTGGGGCAGGTTTCTACCACTGGAGATCGAGAAGGTGAGATCACAGCCACGAGCGATCATACTCCAACTCGCGAAGATATTTTGAAAGTGTTGCAAGGGTTTGTAGGTGACCAGATGCAAACCCCACCAGCTTTTTCTGCCATCAAAGTAAATGGTCAACGGGCGTACGACCTAGCGCGCAAAGGCAAACCCGTTGAGCTCAAGGCCCGACCTATTACGATTTATTCGATCGAAGACAGAATCTACGAATACCCAATAGTTCATTTTACAACCAGAGTCTCGAGTGGCACGTACATCCGCAGCCTTGTCGAAGACATAGGCAATCAGCTCGAGACAGGCGCATACATGTCCGACCTCCGCCGTACCGCCATTGGCGACTTCAAATTGACTGATGCCATAGTGCTCGACGACGTCACCCCAGAAACTATTGCCAAAAGTGTTCGTCTCTGATACAATACTTCGTAACGCCATCAAATCTCTTTTATTAAGTAACGAGTATCTAAAGAAGACGAGGACAACGAGTGATTTCTACCGCTAACAAAGCGAAACTTATCAAGGACAACCAAAAAGCTGCGAGTGACACTGGTTCACCAGAGGTACAAGTGGCAATTATGACTGCACGAATCAGCGAGATCACTGAGCATTTAAAGGCAAACAAGCACGATTACATGGCTCGCCGTGGGCTGCTGCAATTGGTTGGCAAGCGCCGACGCCTGTTGCAATATTTGGCAGACAAAGACGGTCAAGCATACCTAGACCTGATTAAGAAGCTTGGCATTAGAAGGTAATTTAGACTCTGGAACACTCGGCGGCTGCCATCAGCTGCCGAGTATCTAGAACCTAACTTCTAGAATCAACAATTTGGGTAGCAGAGCACAGCTATACGCGTGATCAACCACGTATATCTGAACCCTGCTACCTGTCAAACGAAAGGAAGGGAACCCCTTATGGGACAAACAATAAACCCTTATGGAAAAGAAGTCATCAAGGTTGAAGCCAATTTTTGCGGTCGACCCTTGAGCCTCGAGGTAAATCGCGTTGGATTTCGTACCAGTGCGAGTGTGATTGTGCGTTACGGCGACACGGTCGTATTAGGTACGGCTATGGTGAGTCCAAATCGTCTCAAAGGTTTTGACTATTTTCCGCTGAGCATAGATTACGAAGAGAAGATGTATGCTGCTGGCAAGATTAGCGGCAGCCGTTTTATCAAGCGCGAAGGTCGCCCAAGCGACGATGCTATTTTGATTGGTCGTCTCATCGACCGACCTATTCGTCCGTTGTGGCCAAAAGGCTACCGACACGAGGCACAAGGTGTCGCGACAGTATTAAGCTTGGATCCGGCATTCCGTCCTGATGTCATCGCTATGATCGCCATGAGTGCAGCATTTAGTCTGACTGGCGCACCATTCGACGGACCAGTTGCCGGCTTGCGTGTAGGTGTCGTGAATGATGGGGAATTTGCTGCATTTCTAGAGCCAAGTGCCTACGAAAAAGGCTTGCTTGATCTGGTTGTTGCCGGTACTGAGCACGGTGTCATGATGGTTGAGGCTGGCGCAAGCGAAGTGAGTGAAGAGCTGGTTGCAGATGCAATCGAATGGGCCCACAAGGCCATGCAGCCTGCAATTAAGTTGCAAAAAGAATTGGTCAAGAAAGTTGGCGTAGTCGAGCAAGAATTTGAGCTGGATTTGCCAAACGAAAAGGTCCAATCTGAGGTGAATGCATGGGTTGACGGCAAGCTTGGGCACAAGTTGCGTGCCGCATATCCCGAACGCAATGAGATGGTTAGCGCCCTCCGTACCGAGTTTCATCTGTCGCTCGAAGACAAGTATGGTACCGATGTGTACGGTGAACTAAAAAACGAATATGACGAAGCCTTTACGCTGGCTGTTCACAAGGACGTTCGCGAGGGAATCGTAAAAGACCAAATCCGTCCCGATGGCCGCAAACTAAACGAAATTCGCACGCTTTCAAGCGAAGTATCACTGCTGCCACGTGCGCATGGCTCGAGCCTGTTTACTCGCGGCATGACACAAGCCCTGAACGTTGTGACATTGGCTCCGCTGAGCTATGCACAGCTTGTTGATACTATGGAGCGTGAAGGTGAGCGACGCTACTTGCATCACTACAATGCCCCTGGCTACACAGTAGGTGAAGTCCGTCGTCTTGGCAGTCCTGGTCGTCGCGAGATTGGCCATGGCTACCTGGCAGAACGTGCTCTAACAGCTGTCTTGCCAGACGAAACAGAGTTTCCATATGCGATTCGCAGCGTAACCGAGATTATGAGCCAAAATGGTTCGACCAGTATGGCGGCCACATGTAGCAGTTGTTTGGCGCTCATGGATGCCGGTGTTCCCCTTAAGCGGCCAGTAAGTGGCATTGCTATGGGACTGATGATGGAAGGCGACAAGCCATTCATACTCAGTGACATCGCCGATGCCGAAGATTTTGCTGGAGACATGGACTTTAAGGTGACCGGTACCGAAAAAGGCATCACGGCGTTGCAGATGGACATGAAGGTTCATGGCTTGCCACCAAAGATTCTCAAGGAAGCACTGATGCAGGGCAAGGTTGGCCGCGCGCACATTCTGGCGCACATGCTTGAGACACTGGCCGCACCTCGTACTGCTTTGAGCCCGTATGCGCCTCGAGTCGAGAGCATTCAGATCAATCCAGACAAGATTCGCGACGTGATTGGCAAGGGCGGCGAGACGATCAACAAGATCATCGCTGAAACAGGCGCCGACATCGACATCAAAGACGACGGAACGGTGTTCATTGCCAGTCCTGACACGGCTAGTATCGAGCGAACCATTGAAATCATTCGATCGTTGACCGAAGAGCCAGAAGTAGGCAAAGTCTATAATGGAACTGTTGTGAAGATCATGGACTTCGGCGCATTTGTGAACATTTTGCCTGGCGTCGACGGCATGGTGCATGTCAGCGAGATGGCCGACACGCGTGTCGAGAATCCAAAAGATGTCGTCAGCGAAGGTCAAAAAGTGAAAGTTAAGCTTGTTGCTATCGATGACCGCGGCCGTCTGAATCTGAGCATGAAAAAAGCAGAATAACAGAGACTTTTGACACATTAAGGAAGATGAATAAACAGCAGCTTCTCGACCAGATTGCGGCAGATATTGTTTCGAACAATATCTGCCCAGATTTGGCCAAGCAGGCCACGAACTTGGTGATGGGTGACGGAAACCCCGACGCCGACATTGTACTAGTAGGTGAAGCACCTGGTCGCCAGGAAGACGAGCAAGGATTGCCATTTGTCGGTGCCAGCGGCAAGTTTTTGAACGAAATGCTCGCCGACATACATCTGACGCGTCAGCAGATCTACATTACCAACATTGTGAAATATCGACCCCCAAATAATCGAGATCCACTACCAGAAGAAAAG
Source organism: uncultured Candidatus Saccharibacteria bacterium (assembly GCA_964426305.1). Classification (GTDB taxonomy): domain Bacteria; phylum Patescibacteriota; class Saccharimonadia; order Saccharimonadales; family CAIOMD01; genus CAYRPO01. Next base: position 872 of record CAYRPO010000037.1, on the reverse strand, counting down.
CGAGCATTTTTGCCGTACTTGCAGCGTCAGCTCGAAGTTATACAGCCTTCGGTTGTCGTAACGCTTGGTCGTCATCCCATGAGCTGCTTCTTGCCCAAAGCAAGCATTAGTGAAGTTCATGGTCACGCGACGAAGATTCAGTGGCTCGGTATGCCACTGGTTATTGTGCCGCTATACCACCCGGCCGCAGCGCTCTACAACGGTAGCCTGCGTGCCACATTGCAGGAAGACTTTCGTCTCTTGCCCGAAATCATACGAATCATAAGAAATCAAATGTAAAGGAATTCATCAACTATGACAGAACAAAACAATAAACCACGCCAACCAAGACAACCTCGCAATGCGGGTGCCCAAAAAGGACAACAACGTCGCGGCGCACAGAACAATCAGCCACCGGCGCCACTCGCGCAGCGAAGTGTTTCGCGTGGCGCTGCAATTCGGGCCCAAAAACGCAACAGTGAAATGGCCAGCAAGCTTGCCAATGAATACCTTGACGCTTCAGCTACCAAGCTCGATCGACGTGCCAACGAGATCGACGATAGCCCGCGTCTGAGGATTATCGGCCTCGGTGGCATGGATGGCGGCGGTAGTAAAAACATGATCCTGCTCGAATATTTAAATGATGCTCTGGTTGTCGACTGCGGTAACGACCTCGGCGTTGATCTTCCTGGCATCAACTATGGCATCGCTGACACAACCTATCTCGAGAGCATCAAGCACAAACTGCGTGGCTACGTAATCACTCATGGTCACCTCGACCACATTGGAGGCCTGCCACACATCCTACCCAAAGTACCAGCGCCGGTGTATGGCAGTAAATTTACCATCGGTCGAGTCGAAGAAATCTTCCAGAACTTTGGTTTGCCTATGCC
>CAYRPO010000036.1:0-8979 GCA_964426305.1 uncultured Candidatus Saccharibacteria bacterium | reverse complement strand
GTACTCGCTCGATGTATTTCTGTATACATCTTCGCTCCGTTCCTCGCCTGCGCCTAGTACAGTACTAAAATCTGTTCAAGCTTGAGTCCGCAATTACTAGACAAAAGTCTCGACGAAAGTCGGGGCTTTTGTATTGGGGCGACAATTGGTATGCTACTACAGGTAAAAAGGGGCATTATGAAAAAACAAACAACTTCACGTTTGGGCGTAGCACTCGCAGTATCGGTACTTGTTGTTGTCGCCGCTCTAGGTGCAGTATACTGCGTGAGTATGCAGACATCGGGGCAGCAGAAAAACGATGATCTGGCACTGGCAAATAGTGCAGCTTCTCGGTCAGCAGACGAACAGCAGATTACACAAAAGCCCAAAGCTACAACGTATCTTACGATCAAGGAATGGGGAGTGAAGTTGCCACTTACTGACGACATCAAAGATCTGACTTATACAAATCATGGCAGCTGGGTGGCACTAAACACCACCAAGTTTGTCACACTAAGCGGCAAAAAATGTAGTGGTGGAGACGTGGGCTATATGGGTACTATTCGACGAGCAAAGAGCTTAAGTAGCCTGTATGACAATGCGTCAATTCGAACGCAAAACGAAGCCCTAATGGTAGGCGAATATTACTATCTGTTTACTAATCCAACGCAAATGTATTGCCAGCAAGAACCCACAAACCAGGCCCAGATAGATTATTTCACCCAAACTATACCCCTTATCGAAGAAGCAACAAAAAGCATCGACGTACGATAGTATTTTGCGCCTACAAACCTTATGATCTTGCGGTGTATTGACAGTGGGTGTATATTAGGACACATGTCAAGCATCATGAACAGCAAAAGCCAGTATTGGTTTACCGACACATGTGTGGCGGTTTGTTCTGTGTGCTCATAGCAAAAAACTAGAACGTATTGAAGAAACCGCCACGAATGGGCGGTTTTTTAAAATGTATGTAATTTATAGGAAGTATGACATGGAAAATCAAAGCATCGAAGAACAAGCAATGGTCAACGTACAGCGCCGACTCAAAACATTTCGCCTTATGATGGACCTTGGAGAAACAAGGACTCAAGAAGAAGTCATGCACGACATGATCACGGCCGAGGCGGCCAGGATCAGACAACAGCAAGGTGCTCTTGCGCTGCGCTCAAGCACGCAAATTTAATAAATAAAAATACGTATTAAACTCCAAACCGTAATGGTTCAATACCTTTGCACCACCCAGCGTCTACACTGGAATCTCGGCTAGAAGTATGTGTATATGTCGACACCTATGCATGGCAATTACGCTAAACCAAAGTGCATACAAATGCCCGTATCTGGTTGATACGGGCATTGCACCTACTCCTTTCAAGAAAGGATCATGGATGTTTGTGGACTTGCCATACGGCCAACAGGCCGAGACAACAGAACAGTACGCCATTTACGGCATATGCAGCCCTGTTGCCGTGATCGCTGGCTACGCCGTTGATCAGTATGACTGTTGGGATGTACAGCAGTGAACGCACTGTGTCGGCAATCGACGACACAGTTGTCTGGATCGATGCATCGCATGCCTCGGCCAGGATTGGCTCGATGATTGCCGCCGAGAAACCGGCAGCGCCACCCAGCAGCACTACGCCCACAAGCACGAACACCAAGTGCATGCTGCTGCATAGTGCCATGCCGCCACAGCCCAAACCGATTGGCATAACCAGTCGACGGGCAATGGCATGATCGCGCATGTTGCTAGCCAGCTTGGCGCCAGGAGCGCGGGCCAGGGTACTTAGCACCCATCCCGCTCCAAGTGACCATACTGGCAGGCCGCTTGCTATCATGACCGGTGTCATGAGCCATGTTGTGGCGTGTGTTGATTCGCGAATTGGTGCCAAAGCGACAATCCGTACAGAAAGTCGCTTGTTTGCAATCAGTGCATGATGCATCAGACTTCGCAGACGAACCTGCGCATCGAGCCGTGGACTGTAGTCGTGAACACACAGCGACAGTGCCACGCACGTAGCAAACACTGCTACGTCGGCCCAAAACGGGGCACGCAGGTTTATGCTTCCTAGTAAGCCGCCCAGCAACATACCCAGTGCCGCCGACCACGCCGTAAATCGCTCCACGCGTGATCGTTCGACCGACAGGTTTAGCTGCGGGTACCGTTCGCAGTAGCCGCGCATCAGTGCGCCATTTGTGCCTCTACTGGCAGCTATGCCCACGGCAAGCAGCGCCTCGGACGCAATAACCATCCAAAAGTTGGTTGCAACTGCGTACAGCGCAAATGCTGCCGTAGCCACAGTGTTGCCAGCGGCGTTCATGAAGGCACGGTTTGTCCGGTCGGCCAGCTTGCCAAACGGAATGTTCAGCGGCAGTACAACGGCCGTAAAAACAGCTTGCGTAATGCCAATCTGCGCCTGCGTCAGGCCTATGTCTGCAAAAAACAGGTTGATGATCGTCATGGTCAGTAGTACTGGCGACAAAATCATCTCTGCTTGCAGGGCACGATACGACAACGGTGTTTCCATGTTCTCTCCAAATTGTGAGTAGGTGCAGGTTTTAGAAGGGTTCTTCAAAAACCAGAAAAAGCTAAAAAGCTACAGTACGGGGGAACCTAAATTGTTTTTAAGTTGTTCTAGTGTTTGAAAAGAGTATTAGAGTGTCACGACGTAGGCATTGCCATAGGTCGAATTTTGCACACACATATAGGACACTTGCATGAAAAGTGTACGTATGTTTGGGCAAAATGAATGTTGAAACGGGTTCATAATGACGCATTTTAGCACAAAAACGGTCAAAAGTCAATACTGCTCGTGGTATACTGTACCAATGCAGTTCATTCAGCCTCTGTTACAAACCGCCGCCGATGTTTGGGGTGTGTCTGTCGAAGAAGTTAAATCTTTATTGTCGCAACCTCGGCATAAGTCGGTGCGTATTAACATGCTAAAATCACGCAAAAACACGCTTCAGAGCCTTCGGGTTAGTGGAATTAACCTTGAATCCATATCTTGGGCGCCTAACTGCTACACAGTATTGTCCGGCTATGACAAGCTTAGCATGCACCCTACTGTTACGAGCGGGGAAGTGTTTTTGCAAAATGCCGCCAGCTTTGTGCCAGTACTGGCGCTCGACCCGCAACCCGGTGAACACATTTTGGACATGGCCGCCGCCCCAGGTGGCAAAACCAGTCACATTGCAGCTATTGTCAAAAACAAAGCTCACATAGTTGCCAATGATACATCTAAAGACCGCTTTTTCAAGATGCGCCAAATCTTCGACATGCTCGGTGTCAAAGCCGACACTGCCTTGTACGACGGTCGCGACGCTCGCAAAAACTTTGCCGGTCAACAGTTCGACCGCATTTTGCTAGACGCACCGTGTAGCGGCGAAGCTACAATCGACCCAACGCAGCCTAAAAGCTATGCTGCGTGGACTCCCAGCAAAGTAAAGCGCCTTAGCCGTCTACAAGAGCAACTGCTAGTTACTGCCTACGACTGTCTGCGAGTCGGTGGCACGCTTGTGTACAGCACATGCACCATCAACCCCGAAGAAAACGAATTTGTTGTAGCACGCCTTCTAAAACGCCGCAGCGCAACATTGCTACCAATCAATCAAGCCCCAGCCGATTCTCGTTCGGGCATCACTACCTGGCAGGGCAAACAGCTACCAGCCGACATCGCCTCATGCGTTCGCTTGCTCCCTAGTGCCGAACACGAAGCCTTCTTTGTCGCCAAAATCACCAAAACCACCGACACACCAGAGGATTATTATTTCACAGTCTAGGCAGCCCAGGGATCATCATGGTCATCATTCTTCGCGCGAAAATATTCCTCAAGACTACGCAGTGACATATGTTGTGGGTGAATGGTACAGCCAGAAGGTGAGGCGGCGTCGGGTCGTAAGGCTCGTTCTCTTTCGTGTAGGCTTTGCAGCGTATACGGGCGCCTGTCGAGCGGTAGATCAAGATTGCTAGATGGGATTTCGGATGCCATGCGCCCTCCTCTTGATTATTCGTTTGTATTATAACTCGTTACGCTAAACCCAGAAAATAGAATTGTGAGAACCAGACTATAGACCATATAGGCGACGCGCCTTGTATGGTACCCAAATTTGCATGATGATGTTTTTTTGAACTCACGCAACATGGGGTATACTTTGTACATAATGAGTAAGGACATAATCCTAACTGGTTTAAGGGTGAATAGCGACTTTACGCTTGGCAATTACTTAGGTGCGATTGCGCCGATGGTGCGTTTGGCGCAAAAACATGCCGGCGAATACCAGCTGAACATGTTCATCCCCGACCTGCATACGATCACAGTAGAAGTCGATTACGCCAACTTGCAGTCGGCAATCCACACCGGGCTCAAAACGTTTGTTGCCGCTGGGCTGCAAATTGCGCACGACGACGTGTACGTGTACCGACAGAGTCACGTTTCGGCGCATAGCGAGCTTGCGTGGATCTTTGAATGTTTTACGGGTTTTGGCGAGGCAAATCGCATGGTCGAATTTAAAGACAAGAGTACTCAGATGGGTGAGGAGCGCGTGTCGGTGGGGCTATTTAATTACCCCGTACTCATGGCGGCTGACATACTGCTGTATGACGCGAGGTGGGTACCCGTAGGTGAAGATCAGCGCCAACACATAGAACTGTCGCGAACACTTGCACAGCGATTCAACAACAAGTTTGGCCAGTTGTTCACAGAACCAGCCGAAACCAAAGAGCAGGCAAAGTTTGCCGGCCTAGAGGCGCCACTACGTATTCGAAGCTTGCGCAACCCGGAAAAGAAGATGAGTAAAAGCGTCAGTGACCCGGCCGGAACGATTGTACTAACTGATGCACCAGACGAAGCAGCAAAAAAAGTCATGGGGGCTACGACTGACAGCTTTGGCGACATACAGTTTGATTGGGCGCAAAGACCAGGGATTAGTAACTTGTTGCAGTTGTATGCATTGTTTAGTGACAAAACACAAGACGAAGCCAACACAATGTGGTGCGGACAAGCACAATACGGTGCGCTCAAAAAAGCCGTAGCAGACCAAGTGCATGACTTTTTGCACGATTTCCAGACAAAATTTGCTCACATTGACGACACGCAGCTGCAAGACAAGTTGGCAGCCAGTGAAGCCGTCATGAATACCGTTGCCAACGCGAAGCTTTTGAAAGTGCAAAAAGCCGTTGGATTGCGCTAGATCGACCACATGATTGTCATTGAAAACACCCACGAAACGGCGCAACGTGCAGATGTGCTTTTAGCCAATGCGCATCCAGAATATTCCAGAGCATCTTTAGCGCGTCTGTTTGACATGGGCCTTATATTTCAGGGGCAGAAACAACTAAAGCCTGGCGACAAGATCCAGCCAGGGCTGTCATTGCAGGCAGAAGTTGCACCACTGCAAAAACCAGCCGAAGCACCAGACTTGCCTGTATTATATGAAGATGATGACGTTGTTGTAGTGGACAAGCCAGCTGGCATTATCAGTCATGCACGAGGGCGGTACTGGGACGAACCCAGTGTGGCCAGCTTTGTTCGTGCACGCGTAGCCACCCAGCGACCAGAAGTCGCAAAAGAACTGGTACAGATGGGAGGTGAGCGAGCAGGGATTGTGCATCGACTCGATCGCGCAACAAGTGGCGTTATGATTTGTGCCAAAAATGCACAAGCGCTGAGCATGTTGCAACGGCAATTTTCACAGCGCAAGACAAAGAAAACGTATATTGCCGTAGTCTTTGGGACACCTGAGCCGCACCAAGCAGTCATAGACGTGCCGCTTGCACGAAATCCGAGTGACCCAAAAACGTTTCAGCCAGATCCACATGGCAAGGTAGCGCTTACGCAGTACAACGTAGAACAGTCCAACGACACCTATGCGCTATTGCGCCTGACACCGCAAACAGGGCGGACACATCAACTACGCGTTCATTTGCTGTACATAAAGCATCCAATTGTCGGCGACCCAATTTATGGCAAAATACCAGGCGATCGATTGTATTTGCATGCCCATAGTCTGGAAATTACACTGCCAAATGGTCAGCGTACGGTTTTCGAAAGTCCCGTTCCCCCAGAATTTGCTAAGCTAGTAGCGTAATGGTGTTACATAGCAGGTCTCGGGCTCAGTACGATGCGTTTGTTGCGGATCCGCCACAGGCTATACTTTTGGTGTCGCCAGCAGGAACAGGCAAGCGATACACTCTAAACCAGTTGGCGCTGGATATTGTTGGCCCATACGCCGCAGGGCGTATATTGCTTATCGAGCCCTTGCCAGACAAAAAGAGTATTGGAATCGAGCAAATTCGCGACCTAAAAAGCATGATCAAACTGGCACAGTCTGGGCGACGCGTCGTACTAGTGCCTGACGCGCATTTGCTTACCGACGAAGCACAGAATACCATGCTCAAGATTTTGGAAGAACCGCCAAAAGGTGTACATTTTTTGCTTGGTATTCGGTCGTCGAGCGATGTGTTGGTTACAATTCGATCACGATGTACGTCGTGGTATCTGGTGCCACCGACCAAAGCGCAGCTACAAGAGCATTTTGCTGCCTTGCCAGCCGCGGAGGTTACAAAAGCAATTGCCATTGCAGACGGCCGCATAGGCTTGGCAACAGCACTACTGACAAGTGAAACATCGCATCCACTCCTGCAGGCAGTAGAACAAGCCAAGGAGCTGTTGGGACAAACACAGGTACAGCGGCTGAGTCGAATAGATGGATTTACAAAGGACAAGCTAAAAGAACAACTTCCACTACTACTTGATGCACTCGAATTGGTCTGCAAGGCCGCACTTGAACATGCAGCATCAAAAAACAGCGTCCAGGCCGCGTCAAAATGGGCTACGCGATTACGATGCGTGACCGAAGCCCAAGCGCAGCTGCGACAGCACGCACAAGCCAAGCTGGTACTGCTGAACTTATTTTTGGCGCTGTAATGTGCTATACTAAGCCACAGAATTTATGGTAGAACTACTTGTTTTAACCCTGTTCGCGGCACTTGCATTGCGGGCTACGTATGCAGTGCCCGACGGCGAGGCAGACATACCTGACGCAGTTGGACTGCGCCTAGGACGGTTGTGGGAAATTGCTCACCAAGGCATGCGTGACAATAAATTGTTGCGTGCAGAAAAGGCATTGCTGACGATTTTGAAGATCGACGAAAAAAACGCTGCCGCCTATAACCGACTTGGAATTTTGTATGCCAAGCAAAAAGAATACAAAGACGCAATCGACTGTTTCGAGATTGCCAGCAGCATTGAGCCGAGTGCGTCGTCGCTGCATAACTTGGGACTTATATACTACGAAACTGCTAATTTTGAAAAAGCCGCGATTGCGTTTGAGGAAGCGCTCAAACTAGAAGATGGCCTTGCGGCTAGGCACATCGCCTATGCCAAAGTGCAAGAAAAGCTTGGTCACGATAAAAAAATGATCAAAGAGCTAGAACGTGCTGTCGAGCTTGAGCCGAACCACGAGACTCATTCGTTGCTGTTACGCGCCTACGAGGTACATGACATGCCAGAAGACGCAGCTGCAATTCGACGAAAGCTGACCAGACAGATCAGCTCTTCTACCAAGCCAAAACGAGTCAGTCGCCCTCCGCGCGTCGTGGTGTAATACCTGCAAATCATTTGTTCGGCTCGCCGTTTATGGAGAGTATTCGGCGGTATCAGTCGCATCGCATTGAACCATTTCCCCACAAATAGGTGTTGGCAAGCATAATAGAGTTGCCGAGTGCGTCAAGTTTTGGTAGTATTGCAGGTGCGCTCACAGTGAGTGTAATGCCGACATAGCTCAGTGGCCAGAGCGGCTGTTTTGTAAACAGCGGGTCGTGGGTTCAAATCCCTCTGTCGGCTCCATATCTCTATACCATTTTGGACATCGTGCGAGAATGCCCAAAAGGTTGAGTTCAGGAAGGTGTTTTAGCTGCGGCAATGGTACTGTGGAGTCCACGCTGCAGCGACGAGCAGGGTTAGTGAAGCGGTCAAACACAACAGACTGTAAATCTGTCCTCTTTCGAGTTCGTAGGTTCGAATCCTACACCCTGCACCAATTTAGACGAATAGCCTCTTCGGAGGCTTTTTGTATCTGTAAAGGCTCCGTTCTAACCTTATCTAGTTCAGCTCGTATGCGTTTAGCATGCTGAGCCACCGGTATTAGCCATTCATTTGGTGTGATTAGGATCTTACCGTTCAATAACTTGGGGTTTTGGCCAATAGCTTGCAATACGTCCTTCTTATTACCCAGATCGCCATCTTTAAACTTCTCACCGGCATACAAAAGTGTTTCGAATGTTTTGGTAGCAATTTCGTACCAGTTCTTTACTCTATAGGATGTATCTGCCTGCTCGGCTTGTAGCTTTTCTAGGGTAGTTTTGTATTCCTGCTTCTTTCTCCTGAACTCATCATCATCGAGAAGCCCTCTCGAAGCCATATTAATCAATGTATCAAGCTGGGTTTGAGTTTGCTTAATAGCAGCGTTTTGTGCGGTTTGCAGCGAGTTTCGTTCTTGTGCCTCTTTGTCAAGCTACCACTTTCCCGAACACCCTCCTCGGAAATTTTCGGTACCTGCCCAGGGTCTTGGCGTAGGCTCGTGGTGGCATCTTGAGGCTGACGTGGATGCGATCATTGTTGTAGTACGAAATAGCATTAGTCACACCCACATATAACTCGTCAATGTCATGGTAGTGGGCCAATGGCCCAAGCTCCTCTTTGACGGATTTAATGCAGCGCTCCATGTAGCCGTTCTGCCACGGGCTACCTGGTTTGCTCGCGCTCAGCTGGACGCCAAATCTCTGGCAGGTTGCCTGGTGTCGTTCGCTCAGGTACTCAGAGCCACGGTCACTGTGCAAGATACTCGGACTTGGGTTTGTGCGCAGTGCCTGGATGAGTGCAATATGCGTCAGGCTACTGCTGTGGTTGGTACCGAGCTTCCAGCTCAGGATCTCGCGGGTGGCGAGATCCATGACGAGTGCTAGGTAGAACATCCCTGAGCGAATCCGGAGGTACG
>CAYRPO010000035.1:4260-9230 GCA_964426305.1 uncultured Candidatus Saccharibacteria bacterium | reverse complement strand
ACGAACGCGCAGAAGCATAAATTGTTCTACTGCACAAGCAAACACATGCAAGGTACACGGGCGTGTGGACGAAGCCAAATATAGTATGGGCACACCACTTTGGTGTTCCGCGAAACTATGCACGCTATTGTACACAGAGGTTTCTCAGGCCTCATCGTGCAGATCACTCTTGCCGCAGCTTTTCGTCAAACATCTGCGAGGAAGTTCCACTACTAGCGGGCGTTCGTGATACGTTTGCTTGTACTTATAAGGTGCGACCGATTGATGTAAGCCTCTCATTCATTCGATCTTGCATACAGTATGACATAAAAACATATATATGTCAATACAGTGTTGCAAAGAATCATATTTAACAGGGGTAAAAATTGTCAAAACAGTTTTGACAAAAAAAGATATTTGTGCTAGGCTGAAGCCATATGGATCTAGAAATACTCAAAAAAGCCGGTCTAACAGACAGTCAAGCCAAAGTCTACGTTGACCTTCTCGGAGAAAAGAGTTCTACTCCTCAGGACATCGTAGAGCGCACCGGTGAGAATCGCACAACAGTATATATGATTCTTGGCAGGCTCGAGGAACTGGGACTAGCTTCGAAAATACAGGGTCAAAAATCGATGTATCAGGCAGAAAGCCCGACTAACCTACGAACTCTGCTCGCAAAAAAGCAGCAAGATCTAAAGGATGCTCACGCTGAATTATCGTCAGCCTTGCCGGCTCTCAATAGAATATATGTCATCGCCCACCAAAAACCCGGAGTCGTCTATCTTGAAGGCATCGACGGCCTGCGGCTCATATACGATGAGATGCTGAGTCATGGCACTGAGTTCTTGATATTGCCAAGCAAAGACTCCCGATCAAGCCCCGAGATGAATGACCTCATCGAACGGAATATTAAGCAACAGAAAAAATCTGGCATATATGCCCGTACTATCTACCCCACTATACATAAGCAAACTACTGACACTGAACAGCTAAAGCAAAGCAATGTGCTGGTACGATTTTTTGGAGAAGATTTGCATCATGAAGCACAGATCCTGATATATGGCAGCAGTGTCGCAATCACCACCTTCGGCTCAGGTATATTTACCACCCTCATTACCAATGAATCTGTTGCAAGTACGCTGAAAGGGTATTTTGAATCTATGTGGCAGGCTGGCGTCAGCTAATCGCTAACAGGTATGGCGTACAAATATTTGTTGACCCACGTTTCGAATTGCTGTGGATCAACAGGTAAGGCATCAAATGCCTCACGGACATGGTAGCCGTTCAGATTACGTATGTCCCTGCCTTGCTCTTGCGCGAATGCTGCCTCGGCAAGGCTTAGGAAGTACGCGATTTCTTTATTGCGGGCGGCGTTTGTGGTCGATCCTATATCTAGCGAAAGTTGGCCACCAGCAACAAACCTCGTGTCTAAATCGAGGCGTATGGTCAGTTTTCGCTTCTCTTCGTCTAGGACGTCGTACGAAATGCGAGCCTCACCAGCTCTCGTAGCTCGAGGTCGAAGTGTTGATTTGAGGCGGCCATCTTCGTGTACAAGCTGTCCTCTGAAATCTTTTTCGTCATGCACTACCTGAGTAACTACAACATTACCGCTTATGCCATTTGCAAGCACCTGAAGGCCATTTGCAATATCTCTGAGGCTTTGCAAAGCCTGGTCTAGATTCATCGTAGCTTCTTCGACTTGATCAGTAGAACGATCGTGTACGAGCAACTGTTGGCCGTTTGCGATTCGCTTCACAAGTGCCAATACCTCTGTAGTGCGTTTGTTGAATGCGCTTTCAATCGATAGACCTAGCTGACTATCAACATTCTCACCGTAAAATTGGCGAATATGCTCACTAGAAGCACGCACGGAATTAATTTCGTGCAACAGGCTTTGCAGCTCACTCGTAGAAACTTTTTCTGCGATGTCGACCAGCACATTACCAAATTCATCTCCAAACTCCATTGCCAAAAACGCACCTAGAAATTCTGTGCGATCATTGTCGAGCATCCCCTTTAACAGTTTATGCAGTTTCAGATTTGACTCCATATCCCCTGACAAAGTGAATCTGAGCGCTGCGGCTGCCTGGTTCTTTGTTAACGAGAAGATGTCGTCACCGATGACTCTGTGCATCTGCTCAGCTATCAACCCAAGATAATCCGATTCAATGTTTAGGCTATCTGCTAATAAGCCACTTTCCTTCATCTTTACCAAGAGCGATCTGCCTGTGTTTGGTGATTTTGAATCAAAAAGAATCCTCATTGCCTCATATTCTGCAAGCTTTTCTGGATCATCTGTGTACAGACTTTCCCATACATAGGGGGGAATCTGATTATCAAAAATCTCATTGTAGATATCCTGAAGCCTGGCAATTCGAGCGTCTTCATGCCAAACGGCATGATCACCATCCATACACCCAAGCGTCTCTAGCACTACGGCATGTGCCATCAAAGAAATGTTAAAATCGGAACCCTCTAAATATTGCTGAACGACATCTATTATTACCCCAAGGTATTTAATGGTATTAAAGTATCTCTCGCTATGTTGGCCCAGGCCTTCGTGCATTTGAGGATCATTCACGCTCAACAGACCCGATCTCGACAACCTTGAAGCAAAAACTGAGATTGCTTCAAGCCTTGTTATCGTTTCGTCGGTATCGGCAGGTGACTGCAATATATCTTCGATATATGAAGTCATAGCCTCTCGGCCTACCTGGGCAACCTCAAAAACATCTATATCTTTGGGTGGTTTCGAAAAAATTAATGTGTCCAATAGTGCATACTGATCTTCCAGTGAAACCCTTTGAACCTCATCTTCAATATTTACGTACACCCGCTCTGAACCGCCGCATTGTGGGAATAGAAAATTGGAAGAATCACTTTTGTACGACATATTTTGTTTTTGGTTATGTACAGATAATATTATTAGCACAGATTTGTGTTTTTGTCAATGTAGTGCAAAGACAACCAAAAAGCAAAATCCCGCGTGACCTGTGTGGTCGGACGCGGGATAAGGGGTGTTTTGATCGGGCACACCCAGAAAGCTCGATGCGGTCTCGCCCTTGGTTATATGCTTTACCTGCTTTCCTGCAGGATGTACGCAACTTCGCAAGGATCCCCGCTCACGGCACTGGCTCACAAAGCTATCGGTGCTTTATGATCAGAGTTACACCATACAGTGCCACAATGATCAGCACAGCTCCAAAGCCGTAAGCCAGTCCCGGCATACCGACATATACCGCCTGTGTCAAGGTGTAGGCACTGATTGCTATCAGTACTCCGCCAAGCACGCGGTACAGCCAGGCACTCGTACGGTCGAAGGCCACCGCCAAGCCGCCAAGAAAGCAGCAGGCAATGGTCACACCGTACAGCACCCACACGACAAGTTCGTCCACTTCACCTCCTTGGGTGATCGTAGATGGTAATCTGCACCATGCAGCATCTAGGAACGATGAAATGTATTATATACTATTTATATGCAAAAAGCAATACCGCGTTGGCTATTTTTGGTGGGTTTCGAAGCGTTCCAGCTCGGATTCGAGCTTGGCTAACAAGGTTTTTTCTTCGGCAAGTTGGTCGCGAGTAGCCTGAACGACGGCCTTCGGTGCCTTGGCGGTATATCCCTTGTTGTCGAGGCGTGCTTGAAGGTGATCGATACTTGCCTGCTTGGCTTTGTGGTCTACTCGTAGCTTTTCGACGTAGTGTTTGGCGGTGTTCAGGTCGATGTCGAGCCAGCAATTCAATTTGGTTTGAGTTAAATGCATTCCCCTGCCCGACTCGACTTCGGCGACATTGGCCAGTTTGGCAAGTTTTTTGAGCAACGGTGCTGCTTCGGCCAAAAATGGTTCGTTCGTGAAATATAGACTGGGCTGGCGCACATCAAGCGCGGTCGTAATGTAGCGGATTTCGGTAACAATGTTCTGGATGTCGACAAATGCGGCGGCTTTTTTGCGATCGAAGTCTAGGGGCGATGCCTTGGATTGGTTGCACAGCAGCTCGTCACCTGTCCAGCCAAGCGTTTGCCATATAGTTTCGGTCACAAAAGGCGCAAATGGGTGCGTAAGCTTTAGGACCGTGTCGAGTGCATAGGCCATCATGTCTTTGTTGGCGCCCAGTTTGTTTGCCTCGATATACCAGTCGGCAACGTCGTCCCATACGGTGTGATATACCGTGTCGAATGCTTCGCCGATGCGATAACTGGCCAGGCTGGCGTCGATACTGTCTTGGGCAGCTGCAAGTTGCTGCAGTACCCAGTGATCGGCCAGGCTTTGCGGTACAATGTTGTCACTTGGTACGTAGTCTTCGCCCAGGATCGATTCTATGTAGCGGGCAATGTTCCAGAGCTTGTTACAGAAATTACGACCACCCACGACCTTGGCGACGGTAAATGGCTGGTTATTGCCAGCAGTGGTACCGGTCATAAGGCCGATTCGAACGGCGTCGCTGCCGTACTGGTCCATAAGGTCAATGGGGTTCAGTACATTACCCTTGCTTTTACTCATCTTGGCACCATGTTCGTCGGTGACCATGCCATGAAAATAGACTTCTTTGAAGGGCACTTCGCCCGTTACGTACAGGCCCATGTTGATCATGCGGCTGACCCATTGGCGCAGCAGATCGGTACCGGTTTCCATAAGGCTGGTTGGGTAGAATTGCTTGGCGTCATCACTGTCTGGCCAGTTGAGTGTGGCGTAAGGCCATTGCGAGCTACTCCACCACGTGTCGAACACGTCGGGGTCGCGACGGTAGGTTTTTCCGCCAATGGTCAAGATCTCTTCGCTTACGCGTTCGTCATAGATCCAGTCGTCTTCGTCGTCGACGTTTTGAAATGCCGGAATCGGTATGCCCCAAGCGATCTGACGGCTAATGTTCCAGTCGCGCAACCCTTCGAGGTAGGCGATCAGTTCGTCTCGCTTGGTGCTTGGGTAAAAACTGATCTTGTCTTTTTTGAGTGTGGCAATCGCCTTTTTGGCGAGTGGTTGCATGTCGAC
>CAYRPO010000035.1:3016-4160 GCA_964426305.1 uncultured Candidatus Saccharibacteria bacterium | reverse complement strand
GGAGTGATCTTGACGACCCCTGTGCCAAATTCGCGGTCTACCATGTCGTCGGCGACAACTTGTACTTTGAATGGCCCGTTGACGCCCTCGACAGTCAGTACCTTTCCGACCAGGTCTTTGTATCGTTCGTCGTCGGGGTGGACTGCTACGGCGGTGTCGCCGAATTTGGTTTCTGGCCGAGTAGTAGCGAGTTCGAATGGCCCGTACTTGAGGTAGTACAGCGGTGTGGTGCGGTCTTCGTAGTCGACTTCGATGTCGGCAAAGCTGGTGCGGTGGGTCGTGCAGTAGTTGACTAGTCGCTCACCTCTGTAAATAAGCCCATCGTCCCACATCTTTTTAAAGGTAGCATAGGCGCGTGTCACGATGTTTTCGTCGAGTGTAAATGTGCTGCGTGTCCAGTCGCAGCTGACGCCAAAGCGTCGCACCTGGTTTTCCATGTTACCCCTGTTAAGGGCAACAAAATCCCACACCTGTTGGTACAAAACTTCACGTGAAAAGTCAAAACGGCTTTTTCCTTCGGCAGTCAATTTTTTTTCGTAGACGACCCATGTTTCGAAGCCGGCATGGTCGGCGCCAGGTAGCATCAGGACACTTTTACCCTGTTGGCGTTGATAGCGGGCAACAACGTCCTTCAGGCTAAAGTCGAGCGCGTGTCCCATGTGCAAGTTGGCGTTGGCGTTGGGGGGTGGCAAGGTCATGCTGATGCTGTCGGAAGGTTTGGCGACTTTTGGCTGAAATGCCCCGCTTTTTTCCCACATAGCATATATGTCTTGTTCGTATAGATTTGGCTCGTACGCTTTTGCTAATTTCATGAGTTCCCCGCTGAAGTTTTCACGTGAAAACCATCGCCTCTTTACTTTATTGTATCTTCCTTGTATTGTAACCCATTATATCAGAGGTACGCAAAATGGCTGATCAGTATCGTGCATCAGAAAATCCATGCCCTCTTGAACTCGATCCGCTCCTGGTCGCCGAGATAGATGAGATTGCCATGCAATGCTACGAAGTAGTGTGTGCCTATGGCTCCGAACTGAGTGTTTGGCCAAGAGCTACAGCCCCCACCGGCGTACCGTGTGACGCTATATCATTTGACGAGCACATGCGCCCCTTTGTTGCGGCCGGATCGCTTGTGAGCAAGGAGTTA
>CAYRPO010000035.1:0-2916 GCA_964426305.1 uncultured Candidatus Saccharibacteria bacterium | reverse complement strand
CCCGAGATAGCGAAGCAATTAGTTATTGGCGCACGGGCTAGTATTGACGGGGTTACAAAAGAGTTTTTTGAAAAGCCTACATCTTAAGATTTGGGTTAATGGCAAGTGTATATGGGTCAGACTCGTATGTCGTATTTCGTATGTCGTATTTCGAAAGAGATGCTTCGTCGTGATCCGGTGTGTGCGATGTACGAACTGCTGCATCGCTGAGCGATGCCTTGTAGCAGCCCAGGGCGGCAATCATAGCGCCGTTGTCGGTGCAGAGTGCCATGGGGGCGTATTCGATGGCCAAGGGCAGGCGATCAGTAAGCTGCCGCCGTAACTCTTTGTTCGCAGCTACGCCGCCAGCGATCACGACACTGGCGGGCTGAAACTCGTTGTAGGCTTGCAATGTCTTGTCTACGACCATTTCGACAGCAATGCGCTGGAAGCTGGCTGCAATGTTGGCCTTCTGAGCCTCCTGGAGGCGCTGTGGCAGCTCGGTACTGGGCAAGTGGTAATCTGAACCAACTAAGGCCTGAGCGGCCCGTAGAACGGCTGTTTTGAGCCCAGAATAGCTAAAATCGTAGCGACCAGGCACTTTGGGTTTTGGCAATGCAATCGAAAACGGATCACCAGCTTCCGCTGCTTTGGCGACATGTGGGCCGCCAGGGTAGGGCAGGCCGGTGATTTTTGCAACTTTGTCGAATGCTTCGCCTATGGCATCGTCGGTGGTCTGTCCTAGCAAACTGTAGTCGCCATGACCGCGGAATAATACTAGTTGGCTGTGGCCGCCACTGACAATAAGTGCTAAGCAGGGGAAGGCAGGGGGATTGTGCGGAAAGACCAAGTGCGAATTTTCACGTGAAAACTTTTCGCTTGCCGAGGTGATGAAGTTGGCATACACATGTCCTTCGACATGATTGATGCCATACAGCGGCTTGTCATGCAGAATCGCCAGCGTACGAGCGGCCAATACGCCGACCAGCAAACTTCCCGACAAACCAGCGCCATACGTTACGGCAATGCCATCAATCTGATCCCATGGATCAGATTCGTATTTCGTATTTCGTATTTCGTATTTCGAAATTGAATCATTCGTCCGATTTACTACATACGATTTACTACATACGGCCGAGGCAAGTGCCTCGGCAATGACCGGGTTGATGGCCTCTATGTGACTACGCGCCGCAACCTCGGGCACAACGCCGCCGTACTGTGCATGTATGTCCATGCTGCTTGCTGTAACCAGGCTGTGCAGGCGACACGATCCGTCGTCGAGCAATTCGACCACACTGGCCGATGTCTCGTCGCAACTGCTCTCGATCCCGAGTATTTTCATGGCTACCACTGTACCATTCTTCGATGTTTTACGCGAAAATGCGCTGGAACTGGTTTTGGCGGGTTTGTAGTACTTCGGAGCGACGCGTTCATACTGTTGTATGCTAGGTGTAGCAAATCAGGAGGCGAATGATGCAGGCAAAAGTAAAAAAACTGGTGCGCAAGGCCATACCAAAGCAGGCACTTCGGACGGTAGAGCAGGGGTATCGGCAGGGTAAGGCGCGGACGGCAGTTGTGCTACATGGCAATCCGGCCAAGCGTATGCGGATCATTGCGGTGACCGGAACAAACGGCAAAACGACAACTTGTGCGTATGTAAATCAGATTTTGAAAACATCGGGCTACGTGACGGCAGTGTACAGTACCGCCTTTACCGAAATTGCCGGCGTACAGTCGCCAAATCGAACACATATGACCGTGGCAAGTGCCTGGAGTGTACAGCAGTTTTTGCGCAAGGCTGCAGGCGTGGGGGTAGACGCGGTAGTGCTAGAGGTGACAAGTCACGCGCTCGACCAATATCGCATCTTGGGTGTGCCGGTCGAGGTTGCGGTAGTGACCAATTTGACCCAAGACCATCTGGATTACCACGGCACCATGGATGCCTATGCCGCCGCCAAGCGACGTTTGCTGACCGACTACGCGCCAAAACATGTTGTCTTGAATGCCGACGACGAGTGGTACGACTATTTTGCCAAGGCTGCGCAGGTCCCGGTCATAAGTGTTGGTGTAAAAAACGCAACAAACAAATTGTCGCACATGCATTTGTCGCCGACTGGCACAGATTTTGCGCTTGCAGTAAACGCGCAAAAAATCCACATACATACTCACTTGGTGGGCGAGTTCAATGTATACAATGCCGCCCAGGCGGTGAGCGCCTGTTTGGCATTTGGCTGCAGCTCGAGCCAGGTGGTGGAGGGCGTCAAGAGTTTGCCTATGGTGCCTGGTCGTTTGGAATCGGTAGACGCCGGGCAAGGCTTTAGTGTGCTTGTCGATTATGCGCACACACCAGATGCGCTACAAAATGTGCTCACTGCGTTACAGGCCGTCACAAAAGGATCGGTGCGTATTGTGTTTGGAGCAACTGGTGATCGCGACAAGAAAAAACGTCCGCTTATGGGCGAGGTTGCGGCTCGGCATGCTGATATGGTGTATCTGACCGACGACGAGACCTACTCAGAAGATCCGCAGGCCATACGCGATGCGGTACGCCAGGGTCTGGACGAAGCAAAAGGAAAGTATGTGGAAATTGGCGACAGATATCAGGCAATCACCCAAGCCTTTAAAGATGCAAAGCCGGGCGACGTTGTACTGCTTGCTGGCATAGGGCACCAGGACTACCGTGCCATGGGTGACAAAAAAATGCCATGGGACGAGCGTGAAATCGCCCGCGAAGTTTTGGACACACTGCAGTAGAACTCATTTATGGCACGAAAAAAGCTCCGTCGAGGGCTGTAGCAGCCTGTCCCGGGGCAACATGCATCACCGCGGCGAACTCGTTGGAGCTGTCTATACATTTTGAAAAAGGCGTACCAAACTTTTTTGTTTGTAGTGGGGGTGCTGGGCCTCGAGCGGATCGTATCCCTCCGAAGGCCCAGC
>CAYRPO010000034.1:3493-9265 GCA_964426305.1 uncultured Candidatus Saccharibacteria bacterium | reverse complement strand
GTTAAACTAGCATTCTACCTCTGTTTGTGATATGGTAGTGTAAATGATCCTCGAGCTCATGCAAGTTGTTGCGCAATTTTTAGAAGCCGCGGCGCAGATGTTGCCCTGGAAAGATAGGTCAAAATGAGTAAAAAAGTACCGATTGTAGCTATTGTTGGGCGTGCCAATGTCGGCAAGTCCAGCTTGTTTAATGCCATTTTAGGCCACCGTGAAGCAATTGTAGCTCACGAAGCCGGCACCACACGCGATAGTATCATGGCCCGCGCAAGCTATGGCGCGAAAGATTTTTGGCTGGTCGACACCGCTGGCTTAAAAGATGCCGAGGACGATTTTGAATTTACAATCCAGGAACAGATCATACAGGCCACCGAGAGCGCCGACATCATACTAGTCGTTGTCGAGGCAGACGTGCCCATCATCGACGAAGATCGCCGTGTCGCCAAAATGGCGCTGAAAAGCAAAAAGCCAGTCATGCTCGTCGTAAACAAGGTCGACAAAAACCCACGTGGCGACCTAGACGGCTACCGTCGCTTGGGCATCAAACCACTCATTGCCACCAGTACTACCCAAAAAGTCGGGCTAGACGAGCTGCTCGACACACTTGTTGCCCAATTGCCAAAAGCAACCATCGGTGTCGCCGACGACCGCATCCGCTTGGCAATCTTAGGCCGTCCAAACGTTGGCAAAAGCCAACTGTTTAACACGCTCGCTAAAAAGCAACAGGCAATTGTTGCTGATCGAGCCGGTACCACGCGCGACGTAAACCGAGCAGTGGTCAAATACCAAGGCCGCGAAATCGAGCTACTCGACACCGCTGGCATTCGCCGAAATGGCAAAATCGAGGTCGGCATCGAACGATTTAGCGTTGTTCGTAGCTTGGCAGCAATCGAGGAAGCCGATGTCTGCCTGCTACTTATGGACGTCAATGAACTAGGCGTACAACTCGACCAAAAGATCGCAGGCCTCGTCAAAGAAGCGGGCAAGGGGCTTATACTGGTCGTCAGCAAGTGGGACAGTGTCGTCGACAAAGACGCCTACACTCGCGATGCGCTCGCGCCTCGTATCAAATACGAATTCGCCTTTGTGCCATGGGCGCCGCTTGTCTTTACGAGCTCAGTTACGGGGCAAAACGTTAGCAAAATTTTTGACCTGGTTAGTGACATTGTTGCAAAGCGGACCACCAAGCTCAGTACAAGTCAACTCAATCGCTGGCTAAAAGGAGTCATAACATCACATCCACCCGCTGGACTCAAAAACAGCCACCCGAAGCTCAATTACATCACACAAACCGACGACCAAACGCCAAGCTTTAAAGTTTTCGGTGCGCACACCAAGCTGCTACACTGGAGCTACAAACGCCACATGGAGCGAATGCTGCGCGAGACCTACGGATTTGAAGGCACGCCCGTCAAATTCTACTTCCTCGAAAAACATATTGACCGTAAAAAGGTAAACGAATAGTCACATGGCTTTATTCCAAAAACAACCAATTCGTGAAGAGCTCGTCGTGCCCTACACGTTGAGTATGCCATCTAGCAAAACCGCACTCATCGTTGGTCTTGGCAACCCTGGAGACAACTATGTTAGAACACGCCACAATATGGGCTTCATGGCGCTGGATTTTTTCGCAGCACAGCAAGGATTTCCTGTATGGAAAGACAACAAAAAGTGGCAAGCATCTGTCACTGAGCACAACATTGGGGGTACTCGAACAATACTACTCAAGCCAGCCACATTTATGAACGACAGCGGCCGCAGTGTGCAGGCAGTTGCTGCTTTTTACAAAATTGCGCCCATTGATATTGTTGTTGTCCACGACGAACTCAGTATCGATTTTGGTCAGATTCGTACACGAATCGGCGGACAGGCAGCAGGACACAACGGTATCAAGTCGATCATGGCTGCAATTGACGAAAACTTTGGACGCATACGAGTTGGTATCAAAAACGATACTACAGCAAAAGTTGACGCAAGCAATTTTGTCTTGGGTCAGTTTAGCAAGGTCGAGCAAAGCTATCTGGAAGACATACACGGTGAAGTTGCTGGCATTCTGACCGAATACCTCTACGGCGGAAAACTGCCCCATGACACGCGCAGCATCGTTTTCGATTACGCGGACTAAAAATGTTCTCGACGGTTGGATTGGTTTGATATAGTTAAAGTACCTATGCCACAAAAGAAATCAACGACAAAAACGACAAAAAAATTTCGCAACAATACATCCTATATACTCATTGCTCTCGTAGCGGCTCTGACATTCGGTACGTTTGCGGCATATCAGCTCGTGGGCAGCGAAGCGGCTCGACCGGCTCGGACACCTAGTGTACCTAATATTGCCTTTTCACCAAGCACGCAAACGGCTTCGGTGGGTGATTTTGTAACAATTGAGGTACGCGAGGACAGTGGTACGATACCCGTTAACGCCGTCCAGGCAAATATTTTGTATCCATCGAGCATTCTAGAATTTGTATCAACCGACAGCGCAACAAGTCCTTTTACTATTCAAGCCCAGGCAGAGCAAACAGCAGGTCGAATATCCCTTGCTCGCGGATCAGCTGTCGGCACGGCACAAACTGGCAATCAACTCATTGCACGCGTCACATTCAAAGTCTTGCAAGCTTCAAGCGCTACGCTGCAATACGACCCAGACACGGCAGTTGTATCATCCGACACAAACACAAACATTCTGACTACCACCGACTCAAAGGGCACAGCCGTCATCAAGCCACCTCGCACCAAAGGCAAATAGATTCACCCAAGCATACAGCTGCAAGATGATGGTATATACTGTTTGGCAGTATGCTGCTCTCTGTCGATATCGAGCGAAAGGCATTTGGCCCCAAAGAACTCTACAAAGAGCTTCGTTTTAGTGTCGACAAGGGCGAAAAGGTAGGGATCATCGGCCGAAACGGGGTTGGTAAAAGTACGCTGTTCAATATCATGGCGGGTACCGATACCGATTTTGACGGTGATGTGCGAACGGCACGGAATGCCATCATCATAGCTACCCGCCAGGAGCATCACGCCGTCGAGCACCTTTCGGCCATCGACTACATTCTACATGAGCTTCCGAGTTACGCATCGCTCAAGCACACACTTGATTCATTCGCGCTACTCAATGCGCCATCGACAAACAAAATGAACGCCTACAGTGACGCACTGGAGCAATTTAGCAGCCTCGGCTACTATGAGATCGAGAGCTCGGTACTGCAAGAACTGGCCACATACCAGATTGATGAGGCCAAAGCTCGCACGCCTCTGAAGCAATTGTCAGGCGGCCAGAAACGCTTCGTGGAGTTGGTCAAGATTGCTCACAGTCAGGCCGATCTGGCGCTAGTCGATGAGCCGACCAACCACATGGACTACATTGCAAAAAATGCGTTTATCGACTGGATGAAAAACGTCGGCCGCATGAGCGTCCTGGTGATTACACACGACCGAGATGTACTATCCCAGGTCGATCGAATCGTCGATATCAAAGATGGCACTGCGCTCAGTTTCAAAGGTAACTATGATGCCTATTTACGCCAAAACAGTACGTCGACCATCGAAACCATGAAAGGCTATGAAGTTGCGCAAGCGACACTCACGAATCTGCGTCAACAACTTGCGTACGCACGGGCCAAAAAGCCAAGCTACAAAGGTAAATCGGCACACAATCCATGGGTGGTCATGGAAAACAGGCTTACCAAGCAAATCGCCGACATTGAAGCGGCGAATCCAAAACCAAGTCTATGGATCGACCAGGAGTCGCTCGACAAAATCAGCGACAAAGTAACAAACCGCTATGAGCGCTACAAAGCCAAAAACATCACACTCAGCACTCACGACAGCAAAAGCAGCGGCGCCAACTCTGCGGTCATTGGCATAGACCGACTGTCATTGGGCTATGATGCACCTCTGTTTCATGATGTGTCGACTAGCTTAGCAGACGGGCAACGACTACGTATTCACGGTCGCAACGGCGCCGGAAAAAGCACGCTTGTCCGCGCCATTGTTGCAAGGGTCGATGACAATGAATTACCGTCGACATTATTTGCCGGTCGCATAACAGTACGCCCCAAACTAACATACGGCCTGTACGAGCAAGAAATCCACTCTGCATACATGGACCTGCCGCTTGGCAAAGCTATAGAACGGCTCTACCTGGATCGCGATCTACCCATAAACGACCAAAAAATCCGAGGCATTTTAAGCAATTATTTGTTCGACCCTATCAGTGATGCGGCGTTGCCGCTCAACGTGTTGTCGGGCGGCCAAAAGGCACGCTTCCAGCTCATTCGCATGCTGGCAGGCGAACCACAGCTACTCATTCTCGACGAGCCGACCAACCATTTAGACCTACCAAGCATCGAGGAGCTTGAAAAAACATTACTTGCGTACAAAGGAGCGATCATATTTGTCAGTCATGACAGCTACTTTGTAAACAAATTCGACCCCGTGACCGTAAAAATATAGGCCAAAAAACAGAAAAACCGCTCAAACTTGAGCGGCGGCTTTGCCCGCGCATGCAGGGTGGGCAAAAAGAAGGCGTGGGGGACCGAGGTGTTGCAACACCTCGGTCCCCCACGCGTAGTGAGGGCAAACAGTTGAGCCTTTTCGGGGCTCGTCCAAACAGAGAGGCCCTTTGCACGTATCATGCAAAAAGCGTCAGCCTGGAGTCGGATTTAGCCGGTCTGTCCGATGTGTACCCCGAATTCTGCTCGGAATTCGGCAACGGCTGTTCCGGTTCTGACCTTTCATGTTCCGCAGGAGCTACCCGCAGACCAAAAAGGTACCGACAAGATGCCCCAGTCCGTCCGCAACCCCGAGGGGCGCAGATTACCGGTCGATCATCTCACTGTCCGTGCAATCAGTAATGTGCACGAGCAACGCACACTTCTGATCTCAGCGAACGATTACCGAATGGGTACAGCCACCCGGGTCAATTCGCCCCTAGAAGAGGCATCACACGTGAGTCTTTACAACCACCCTTGAGGACACTCACACGCGACACCCAAGAACGGTATGAAAATACTTTAACCTAAACTATACATACTGTCAACTATTTTTCTAAAAATTGTTTGTTCGAAGCAAAATGAGGCGAAAAAAGATCGTCATAACATACAGATACACTCCGGTAATAAGCGGCGTTAACACCAACCATACCCACGACTGCCAGTCACCCATAGTTACAACACTCGTAAAGAAAAACTTATCTAGCGCTGGCGCCAAAACACCCAAGTACAGCCAAAGCATAAATACAAGCCCAGCAATGCCAAGTATTCTCAACCCAACCCGCAGCACAAGGGCGTGTGTTTCGTGCCAGCGACCCATGGGCGAACGCATATACTCAAGTAAAGTCAGTTCTTTGCCTGCCGCCTGAAGCCAGCCCTGAAACATCATCACCGAACCAACGGCCAAGATACCAACCAAAACCCATACCAAAAAATCAACAACTCGTGGATCAATCTTTGCCTCAACATTCAAAAACCAAGCACTGGCAGTACCAAGCAAGGAGCTATGCTCCACAACAACACTCGCCGGCATGCCTGACAAATAATTCCACATCTTCCCAATGTTCGCGATCAGCAAGACGGCCAGCCCAAGCAAAAACCACAAAAACGCCTCCACAGGAGACGGAATAACCAATTGTCGTATACTATTGTCCATATTTTTGTGTATATCCTACCTGGAAGCCTACCAGATTATTGAAGCCTTCGCAAAGCATAAGTAGTCAACCTAAACACCAGTCAATGCCCGCAAAGGGTGGCGCCACAATGGAGCAACCAG
>CAYRPO010000034.1:0-3393 GCA_964426305.1 uncultured Candidatus Saccharibacteria bacterium | reverse complement strand
AAAAAGAGCCTGTAGAGGGGGTGGGCACCGCTACAGGCTCTTTTCAGCCTTCAACCCCGGGAGTTGTGGTCCCACGCTTCGATTTTCCCACCTCACAAATCCGAGGGGCTGAGCTAAGGGTTAAAGGCGTTAGTTTGCTTTAGAGCGCTATACGTTCACGCGTGGAGGGTAACAACGAGTAAACACGCTCTAAAACAATCTAACAACTACTAACCAGATTGTTCCGAAGAACAGATCTGAAAGTGTTAGAATTGGGGGGTATAAGGTGCGTAAAATCGTACTTTATGCACGATTACGCTACGTATATTAGCAGCTTTTAGATTTTTTGTCAACAGTATTTTCTAACATATATTGCTTATGCTTCACTTGACCCCAGATAACCCAGATTTCCCTCACGCATTTCATGAACTACCGCAGCCGCCACGCGAACTCTACGTTGCAGCCGATGACGACTGGATCAAACTACTAGATCGACCACGTCTTGCCGTAGTAGGTAGCCGCAAGGTAAGTGCGTACGGCAGGGCAGTCACCGAACAACTAGTGCAGGCATTGACACGCCGTGGCGTAGTAATCGTCAGCGGACTTGCATTGGGTACCGATTCGATCGCACACCGAGCTTGCCTGGATGCTGGCGGGCAAACCATCGCCGTCCTGGCAAGTGGCCTGTCATATATATACCCCCGATCACACGAAGGCCTAGCGCGTCAAATTGTGGGACAAAGTGGGGCACTACTCAGCGAACAACCGCCACACAATACTCCTATGAAACATCAGTTTATCGCCCGCAATCGACTGATTGCTGCGCTCGCTGACGCCGTTCTCATCCCAGAAGCCGCCGAAGGCAGCGGTAGTCTGCATACTGCTTCCTTTGCCCTTGAGCTAAACAGGGAAGTACTTGCCGTGCCAGGTCCGATCACTAGTTCGTTGTCGGTCGGCACGAACAATCTGATTAAAAGCGGCGCTCGGGTGGTCACTAGTGCTCAAGACATCGTCGACTGCCTGAACTTACACGTACCAACATCATCAGCCCCAAAGCTACAAGCAGCCAATCCTGCAGAGTATGTAGTACTACAGCTGATGGCCGACGGCATCAACGACGCCGACGAGCTACTAGCACAATCCAAGCTCGATGCCCATCTTTTTCAGCAAACCGTCACAATGCTCGAGATTACTGGCCGAATCAAGTCCCTAGGGAACAACCATTGGACAATCATATAGCTTGCTTTTTATTTTCTAAACGCGTACTGTGAGGTACGTCATACATTTCAAAACCATGAGCAATACGAAGAATCTAGTTATAGTCGAGTCACCAGCAAAAGCCAAGACAATCGAAAAAATCCTGGGCAAGGATTTTACGGTAAAGAGCAGTTTTGGCCATATTCGCGACCTGCCTACAAAAGGCATTAGCATCGACAAACAGAATAACTTCGAACCGACCTATGAGATTCCGGCCGACAAGAAAAAAATTGTCAGCGAACTAAAAAAAGAGGCAAAAACCGCAACAACCGTTTGGCTCGCAAGTGACGAAGACCGTGAAGGAGAGGCAATTGCCTGGCATTTGAGTGCCGCACTTGGGCTCGACGTCACCAATACCAAGCGCATTGTATTCCACGAAATTACCTCTACCGCCATCAAGGCAGCCATAGAAAACCCTCGTACCGTTGACATCGACCTGGTCAATGCCCAGCAAGCTCGCCGCGTCCTCGACAGACTGGTTGGCTATGAATTGTCGCCTGTACTGTGGAAAAAGGTGCAATCTGGCCTTAGTGCAGGCCGTGTGCAATCTGTTGCCGTCCGTATCATCGTCGACCGCGAACGCGAGATTACAAACTTTGAACCTAGCAGCAGCTTCCGTGTCATTGCGCAGCTTACGCACAACGGCCAAGCGTTTGACGCAGAGCTAAATGTACGTCCTGACAACAAAGACGACGCCCGCAAAGCACTCGAATCTTTACTGCCTGGTCCGCTTACCGTCACCGACATATCGCAAAAACCAAGCGAACGCAATCCATCGGCACCATTTACCACTAGTACGCTACAGCAAGAGGCTTCGCGACGACTTGGATTCGGCGTCAAACAAACCATGACCCTGGCACAACGACTGTACGAGAACGGACACATCACCTATATGCGTACTGACAGCACTAACTTATCCGGGCTGGCCATTGGCGCAGCAAAAGACTACATCGTTGGCACATTTGGCGAAAACTACCATCAGGTACGTCAGTACAAGACCAAAAACAGCTCAGCCCAAGAGGCTCACGAAGCAATTCGACCATCACACATGGACCGGCTCGAAGCCGGAGCCGACGAAGCGCAGGTAAAACTGTACAAACTCATATGGCAACGCACCGTAGCCAGCCAGATGGCTGCCGCTAAAACACTCCGAACCGAGGTGTCGCTTGTTGCAACCGACAAAAAAACAACCTTTGTCGCCAAGGGCGAGGTACTGCAATTTGACGGCTTTCTGAAGGTCTATGGCGGTGGCAAAGAAGATGCCTTGCTGCCCATGCTGAACAACGGCGATCAGCCCCAAACACTTGGCGCGAATGCCCACGAGACATTTAGCCGGCCTCCAGCTCGCTATGGCGAAGCCAGCCTAGTAAAAGCCCTCGAAGAACTCGGCATTGGCCGACCAAGCACCTACGCACCGACCATTACCACCATTCAGGCCCGTGGCTATGTCGAAAAGGGAGACTTAGAAGGCGAAGAACGCCAAGCACTACACCTTGAGCTAGTTGGTGACACAATCACCGAGAGTACCGCCACAGAACGCTTTGGCGCCGACCGCAATAAACTCATCCCGACCCATTTGGCCGAGGTAACAACCGATTTCTTGGTAAAGTATTTCGAACCAATTGTCGACACCGGATTTACCGCAAGTGCTGAAGAACAACTAGATCAAATCGCCGAAGGCAAACTAGTATGGAATGATGCAATTCGAACCTTTTATGAAAGCTTTCACCCGCTCATCGAAAAAGCAGGCGATGCCAGCCGCCAGGAAGCCTCACAAGCCCGACTGGTTGGCAACGACCCAAAGACTGGTCTGCCTATCTACGCTCGTTTTGGTCGTTTTGGGCCCATGCTCCAGCGTGGTGAGGTAGAAAGCGAAGATAAGCCGACATTTGCACCAATGCCCGCCGGAACCCGCATAGAAAGCGTCACACTCGAAGAAGCGTTAACTATGTTCCAATTGCCACGTACCGTTGGAATGACCAGTGGCGGGGAAGAGATCAAGGCCAACATTGGTCGTTTTGGGCCATACATACAAATCGGTAAGCTATTTGTGTCAATTAAGCCGCTTGACCCCTTTACGATTACCCTCGAAGAAGCCAACGAACTGTACGCTAAGAAGCTCGAAACCATCGCCAACCGCGAAATCAAGATCTTTGA
>CAYRPO010000033.1:0-10419 GCA_964426305.1 uncultured Candidatus Saccharibacteria bacterium | reverse complement strand
AAGGAAAAAGCTCATGACAATCATCAAGGCTACGTGTCCCGTCTGCGGGACCGTCGATCTCGGAATCGCCGACGTGCGTGTTGTGGTTGCGGCCAAGGTGGGTCGGGCAACATACAGATTCCGATGCCCGTTGTGTCGAGAGGAGATCACCAAGCATGCTGCCGAGGACGTCATTCGGCTACTCAGAGGGGCTGGCTGTCATGTTGAGCAGCTGCATATCCCCGATGAGTACATCGAGCGCCAGCGTCAATTTGCAGACATGCTGTCATTTCCGCCCGACGATCTGCTTGATTTTGTTCGGTTGCTAGAGGACCCTCAGACCGACGTTGTCGCCGAAGTCGAGCGTCTTGCACACGAACCGTGATTGTGTGTGGGTGTTGTCTCGGCCGACACCCACACACCACAGCATTGCCGACGTGCCATTACAGATTTTCCAAAAAACAGCGCAGTGTAATTACGTGCACACGCTGTTTTTTTGCGTACAGAGAGGCTATACTGGTGGGCATATGGCAGAAAAACACGTACAACTTGACGATATTGTGAGCTTGGCAAAGCGCCGTGGTTTTATATTTCAGGGCAGTGAAGTCTACGGAGGCCTGAGTGGCACCTGGGACTACGGCCCCTTGGGCGTCATGCTAAAGCGCAACATTATGCAGCTGTGGTGGCACATGTTTGTGACAAGTCGCGACGACATGTTCGGTGTTGACGCTGCAATACTGATGAACCAAAAAGTCTGGCAAGCCAGTGGTCACGTTGACACGTTTACCGACCCGCTGGTGGAATGCTCGAATTGCAAGGGCCGTTTTCGTGCAGACAAAATTGATACCAGCACATGTCCAGCATGCGGAAAAGAAGGAACATTTGGCGAGCCACGCCAGTTCAATATGATGTTTAAAACCAATGTTGGCCCGGTTGACGATGAGTCGAGTGTGAGTTATTTGCGGCCAGAGACGGCGCAGGGGATTTTTACGAATTTCAAGAATGTCGTCGATACCGTATACCCCGATTTGCCCTTTGGGTTGGCACAGCAGGGCAAGGCCTTTCGTAACGAGATTAGCCCACGTGATTTTGTGTTCCGCAGCCGTGAATTTGAACAGATGGAAATCGAGTATTTTGTGCACCCGGACAAGTGGGAAGAAGCGTTCGAGATGTGGATTGCGTTGGTTCATGAATGGTTTGACGCCCTTGGACTGTCAAAGGCAAATGTGCACGAACTGGAAGTGCCTGAAAACGATCGTGCACACTACAGCAAACGAACAATCGACTTCGAGTACGATTTTCCAATTGGTCGCGAAGAACTGATGGGGCTTGCGTATCGAACCAATTTTGACCTTATGAACATTCAGAACGCCAGTGGCAAAAGCATGGATTACATCGTGAAGGGGAGTAACGAAAAATTGGTACCGCATGTCATTGAGCCATCATTTGGCTTGGAGCGGGCGATCATGGCAGTGCTGTCAGAGGCTTACACCGAAGACGAAGTGAACGGCGACACGCGTATATATCTGAAGCTGCCTGAACATTTGGCGCCGTACCGTTTTTGTGTATCGCCACTGTTAAAAAACAAGCCAGAACTGGTTGCTAAGGCCCGCGAAGTATATGCGGCATTGAAAAAGAAATATGGCAATGTTACCTGGGATGACAATGGTAACATCGGTAAGCGTTACCGTCGCCAAGACGAGATTGGCACTCCGGCATGTGTAGTGATCGACTTTGACACGCTCGAAGACGGCACCGTAACGGTGCGCGACCGCGACACTACTGAGCAAAAACGAGTGAGTATCGCACAACTGTAACCATAGGAGGGTGAATATGGGATTTGCAGACGGATTAGGACGCTTTTTAAGTGGTAAGCCTGTTTTTCAGACTACTACGCCGCCATCCGGCAACGAATCAGCAAGTCAGCAGGCACCTGCCGGTGTCACTAAACAGATTCCCAGGGTGGTGGTTATACGTGCCGAAACTGCCATGCGGGGCGACAACATCGACGTATCGGCTGTGATCAAAAATGAGTCGAATGTAGAAGTATTTGTCGATAAAATACTGTTGTTCGGTGGGACAGTTGAGCTCGATGATTTTTTGCGTCCAGGTGAAGCGCGAGAACACAGACTGTACAGCGGACAAAAGTTTGCGCAACAAAACTCGGCGCAATGCGAGCTGCAATACCGCAAACAAGACGGCGACTTTTTTAGTACGCAACACACTGTCGTGTATGGTTTTCGTGACGGCAGCTACGTAGTCGACAACATACGACCAGTCGGATCGGTTAACGATATTTAGGTTTGGTTGGACTACTTAGCTTGCGATTTCTTCTGGTCGGTTTCTAGCAATCGCCGCGGCGGAGCGTACTTGCGGCTTGACGTTGATGCTTGATTCTGTCGATAAATGGCTTGCGTTCGTCTTCGGACATGCCACCCCAAACGCCATACGGCTCTGCACGACTGATCGCATCGTCTCGGCATTGTTTCAGAACAGGACACATGTTGCAGATTTGTTTTGCTACTCGTGCACGAGCGGCTTTTGCGGCACCACGTTCTTCGTCTGGTGAAAAAAATAGCATCGCATCTGCACTGCGACATTCGGCTTTTGACTGCCAACGATCATCGGTCTCTTGGTATGCCATAATGAGCTACATTTTTCACTATTTATGAATTATTGTCAACAATAGTCCATAATTGATGACCATCTATTACTTTCTGTCGGTAGTGCATGCATAGCCTGTGGTACCATAAGCGCAGACAAAACAACAGACAAGGACACATGTAACATGACTTTATATACCGACGGCAGTGCCAGCCCAAATCCTGGTCCGGGTGGTTTTGCGGTTATAGCGGGCGACCACCCAGTACGACTTGGCAGCGAACCAGATTCGACGAATATTCGCATGGAGGGCAGGGCGCTGATAGCTGCGCTGCAATATGCGGCTGGACAACCATGTACCATTTACACAGACAGTGAGTTTTGGATCAATGTCATTACCAAATGGAGCCTCAAGTGGGAAGCTGACGGCTGGCAGAAAAAAGGCGGACCAATCAAAAATTTGGACCTCGTGCAAGAAGTCTGTCCGTTGTACCGGCAGTCACAAGCCACGCTGACCTGGGTACGCGGGCATGACGGCGAACCAGGCAACGAACTGGCAGATGCATGGGCCAACAAAGCCCGTGAGCAAAAGCTGACAAAGTAAATCATAATCTAGATCACATTTTTCGGTAGAAACGGTACAATGTATATATGAAAATTACCAAATATCCGCAGAGCTGCTTCGTGCTCGAAAAAGCCGGCAAACGCATCGCGATTGACCTAGGCAATTTTGCGGCACAATTTGTGGATCCGTCGCAGCTTGGGACATTGGAAGCAGTATTGCTGACGCACCAGCACGCCGATCACGCAGACAAAGATTTCATAGCCACCGTCATGAACGGCGGCGCGGTCTATGCAAACAGTGCGGTGCAGACTGTTCTAGGCGATGTTGTGACAAAAGTCGTTAGTGACGGTGATGATTTTACGGTGGCTGGTTTTCGCGTAAAGGTATTTGAACTGATGCATGTTGACATGGCAGACGGCACTCCGGGTCCGCAAAATACCGGCTATGTTATCGACGATATGTTTTTTCACCCCGGAGACGGCATAGAGGTGATTGGGCTAACCGTTCCTGTTGCGGCAGTGCCGATTGGTGGTCCAGATATCAGCCCGCGAGACGTATACGATTTTATCAAAGCGGTCGGCGCAAAGACCGTGATTCCCATGCATTACGATTACTTCAAAACAGATCCAGACTTTATTGCTCGACACGGTGCGGCAATCGTGCCAGGCGTATCAATTCAGCGGCTCGACAACGGTCAATCATTCGAGATTGCCAGCTAGGCGAGAGGCAAACATGGCGCGAAAAGTAACTGTATTGCCTACTGAAACTGTACACATCGACAAACTTGTGCATGGAGGGCAGGGCATTGGCACTATGGCAGACGGTCGAAAGTGTTTTGTGTGGGGCGTATTGCCCGACGAGACTGCTGTTGTGCAGCTCACAAAGCGTAAAAAAGATTGGGCCGAAGGCTATGCGGTCGAGATCCTGCAGCCAAACCCTGATCGGGTTGAGCCTCGAGAGCCTGACATGTTTTTGGCGACCAGCCCCTGGCAAATCATCGATTTCGCAGCCGAAGCACGACTGAAGCAAGCAATTTTAGCAGAAACATTTACGCGCGAAGGCGTGACAACGCAATGGCTTGAGTTCTATCAGCACAGTGGTCACGATTTTGGCTACAGAAACAAAATGGAATACAACTTTTGGTTCGATACCGAAACAGAACGAGTCAGCTTGGCATTGCACAGGCGAGGCAGTCACCAGAAACTATCGGTCGCTGGCTCTGCGCTTGCAACAGACCACATCAATGCCGCGGGTCAGGCACTTGTCGATTACATAAACACGAAACACATCGAAGGTAGGCCGCTCAAAAGCGTCATTCTGCGCAGCGATCAGTCTGGCATGGTCGGCTTGAGCCTGTTCATGAACGATCCGGCCATCGCCGATGCATTTGCCGACTTTACGTTGCCGCAGACTATGGTTGAGCTGGTATATTCGAATCCAAAAAGCCCAGCTTCGGTTGCCACCGAGGTACTCAAAAGCGCTGACATTTCTTTAGTGGATACACTGTTGGGTCGAGATTTTCGATACTCGACGCGCTCGTTCTTTCAGGTCAACATACCTGTTTACGAGAGCGTCTTGGCAAAGATTGCACAAGAAGTTGTAGCATGCGACGTGCCACATGTCATAGATTTGTATAGCGGTGTGGGCAGCATAGGGCTGAGCGTTGTCAGTGAACATCAAAAACTCACCATGATCGAAACAAGCCAAGAGTCAACCGACCAGGCGGCTCTGAATATGGTTGGACGACCGAACTGTTCAGTCGTGACCGCCACAGCCGAAAGCGCCCTGGATCATATCCGTGAAGACGCGGTCGTCATCGTCGATCCGCCACGAGCAGGCTTGCATACAGACGTGACCACCAAGCTCGTACAGGTAAAACCGCCAAAAATTATATATCTTAGCTGCAATCCAAGTACGCAAGCCCGTGACATAAAGCAGCTTGTCGATGGTGGCTACAACGTAGCCTCAGCTCAAGGCTTTAACTTCTTTCCACATACACCGCACATCGAAAGCTGCGTAGTACTGAACAGGGCAAGCTAGCAGCTCGGCTCGCAAGCGACGGCCTGTCTGTTTTTTCGTTGTTGTCATTAACATGCGATAAAGCATGGTGGACAAATAATCAAAAATGTGCTAATATGATTGCATAGTCACATAAAAAACAAAAAATGCAAGAACGTACATCACAATCCGAACACGAACACGAAGAACCGAAAAGAGCACGATTTGGGATTTCCGGTAAACTGTCAGCAGTCGCCATGGTTGGCGCGAGCGTTTTGGGGACTGCCACGGCAAACATGGCAGATAGCGAAGTGCCGAGTGACCCTGAGTTTACTCAAACCATGCATATAGGTGAACATGCCCTTACGGCACAGGGAAGCGTTGGCATGCAAGACATACTACCTGGTCAAGGTGGGTTGTCATTGCCGGGTGCACGACTTGATGTGTTGCACGTAGCGTCTGCTACGGAACTGGTTGGTCGAGGTCGCGAAACACTGTATGTTGCAGAAGCGCAACAAGATGAAATTGAGCTAAAAGCACAACTCATGAAGTGGGCGGTTTTATTCGACGCTGACCCAGTAGCTCGTGAGACACTAGACGCCGAACTTGGCATCGGAAAGGCCACTGAAGCTGTTAAAAAACTCTTAGCCGACGGGTGGACAGTAGATGACATTGTGTTACATGGCTTTGCCTCTGACGAAGACGATACTGCCTGGAATAATGGTGGAGAAAATCCTGGATTTGGCATAGACAGCGTCAAGAATGTGCGGCTTGCCAAAAAGCGAGCTCGAGCCGTCGCTGGTTTGTTACGCGCGAAACTAAGCAAAAAAATCGATCCATCGATTGCGAATCTGGTGCATGTCGATGGTGGTACAGAAGTGCAAGACGACGATCTTGCCAAGGCAATCACAGATTTGGCTGCTGACCACCATATGACAGCGCAAGAGCTTGTGGTGCAGTATAACCGTGACCGAAATGCCTTTTCTGCAGATGACTTACAGATATTGGATGGCCTACGTGACGACCGATATGTCCAAATCAAGATTACTGTTTCGCGTGACATCCTCAAGACTGTTCATGTTTTTGAAGAAGGCGAATGGCAAGAAAAAGAAGAGACGAGTAAAGAAGTCAGCCTAGTATTCGTACCCATACTGATTCCAATAGTTCGTCGCAAGTCCAAAGAAGTAACGCCAGGACCTTTGCCGCCAAGGCCTCCGCAGCCGCGTGAACCGCAGATTGGCAAGCAACGACGTTTGTTTGACGAGCCAATTGTCCGCGAGCGACGTGGGTATGCCGATGTTGCAAAAAGCCGCAAGCAACCTACTACTCATAACACATCGTATGGAAACTTCCGTCGAAACAGTGGTGTGCCTGTGAATCGTTCTGGACGCGGCCGCCCAGCCTAAGCTTCCAAGGTTAGCGAACAATTACTCTGAGCAGTTTGGTTTCGGTGTATGTATGCATATTCGCTGACGTATTCGTTCAAAAGATACTATAATGGTATGCAATGGCGAAAAACGAACAGTTTTTTTGGGGAGCAAGCACTGCCGCGCATCAGGTAGAGGGTGGCACGTATAATCAGTGGTCTGCGTGGGAATTGGCCCATGCCAAGGCTCAAGCCAAAACCGCCAAGGAGCGACTAGGCTGGCTGCCTTCGTGGGAGCGCGTACGGCTAGCGGCCAAAAACCCGGACAATTACGTTTCGGGCAAGGGTGTTGATCATTATAACCGTTACACAGAAGATTTTGACTTGCTCAAGAAATTGCAGCTGAATGCGTTTCGTTTTACGATCGAATGGTCACGACTCGAGCCCGAGGAAGGGAAGTGGGATCCGGCGGCGTTCCAGCATTACAAAGACTACATTGCCGAGCTCAAAAAGCGTGACATCGAACCGTTTTTGAACATTTGGCACTGGACAGTCCCTGTATGGTTTGCTGAAAAAGGCGGCTTTGCCAAGCAGGCAAATCTACGGTATTTTGACGAATTGGTCAAAAAGGTTCGTGACGAGCTGCTTACTGATGTAAGATATGTCATAACCTTAAACGAACCAAATGTCTATATGGGCATGAGCTATGGGCAGGGCGAATGGCCCCCCCAAGAGTCAAATCAGCTGAAGGCGATATGGGTGTATTGGAACTTGGCCCGTGCACACAAGCGGGCCTGGCGGATCATAAAGCACAAGAAACCAACAATCCAGATCGGTGTAGCGCAGCAGCTGGCCAACATTCAGCCGTCTCGTCCAGGGCACTGGCTTGACGAATCGATTGTGAAGATTATGCGTTACGCCTGGAACTGGTGGTGGCTCAATCGAATCCGCCGATACCAGGATTTTGTGGGTTTTAACTATTACTTTACGGATTACTACGAGGGCTTTCGTCGCAAAAATCCGGCCAAGCCAGCGAACGACTTGGGTTGGTATATGGAACCGACAGGTATGTTGGCGCTTTTGCAGCGAATAGCCGTGCACTACCCCGGCAAGCCAATCATAATCACCGAAAATGGCCTAGCCGATGCGCAAGATACACACCGCAAGTGGTGGTTGGAGCAGACCATGCAGGTCATCGAAACAGCCCAGTCACAGAACATTCCGATTCGTGGGTATTTACACTGGAGCTTGCTAGATAATTTTGAGTGGGCATTTGGCTGGTGGCCGGAGTTTGGCCTTGTACATGTTGATCGGGTGCATGGTATGAAACGAACCATACGTAAAAGCGCTCTATGGTGGGCAAATGAAGTAAAGAAAAGAGGCACTCATGAATAGTAGCAGTCAATATCCGGGCGGTTTATCGGGAGCCTCGAGAAGGGGCTTTTCTCTTCGGGTAATCGGTATTGTGGCGCTTCTGTGTCTTGGTGTGTTTGCTACAGTAGTAGTGATCAGCCTGTCTTTTTCGGATGATTCGAGTGGCATTGGTCCGGAACCAGTGAGCCAAGAAACTATACGGGTGACATATGATGCGTCGGGCAATGGTGGTGATGTATCGAAGGGGACAGTAGTGACCTATGAGGGTCATGAGTCGACGACAGGCTACAAACCACAGACTACAGCCGTATCCGCGGCTAGTACGCCCTTTGCGCTACAGTATGTTGATGAAGATCCAGACGATGGACTGTCCTATTACTACAACAATAAGCCCTATGCGCAGTTTGAAGTGAATCGAAATGCCGACCCGAACAAGGAGCCAATCTCGAATGCAGAGGCTGTTGCGGCGCAAGCGAAGCTTGAGGCTCAAGAGGCGGCGGCCATGAAGGCCTTGAATTTATTACTTATAGACAAGCGTTCATTTGGAACGACGGTTGACGCGCCAGCCCTGAATCAGCCTGATCCAACGGGCTATGACGATGAGTCCGGTATATCAGAGGTTGTCGACGATGTATCTGCCGATGTTCCTGTTGCAACTGTGCAAGATCCAACAAAGCCCATTCGAGTTATCGCGGTCGGTGATCTGCTATGCAACCCATTCAACACTAGTGGAAAATTAGATTTCAATAATGGGTATGGCACAAAGTACAATTGTCATACTCGTCAAATGGCAGATCTGATACGAAAACAAAAGCCAAACGCCTTGCTACTCCTAGGGGATCTTCAGTATGAAAATGGTGCTCTAGACAAAATGCAAAATACGTATGGCAAATATTGGAATGACCTCATGTCGATCACATATCCGATACCCGGCAATCACGAATACAAGGACAACAATGCCGGCAATACACTTGAAGACGCGTATGGTTTTTTTGATTTTTTTCGAGCCAATCAAAATCCTGCGAATCAGCGAGCGGGCGGTGCGAAAGACTTGAAGGGCAGAACAAAAGGGTACTACAGTTTTAATTTGACGAATGGACCCAATCAGTGGCACATTGTTGGGTTAAATACGAACTACAATTGCGTGCGTGTGCCATGCGGTCCGGGGTCATATCAGGGTCAATGGCTTGCTGCTGACCTGGCAAATAATGCAAGCACACAATGCACAATCGCTATGTTTCATTATCCACCTTTCAGCTCGGCTGATGCGATTAATCCGCCCGACTATCGTCTACAAAATATGCGCAATGGGCAAAAAATCCTTGATCAGGTAAAGGGCAAGGTTGATATTGCACTGACAGGTCATACTCATGTCTACGAACGGTTTAAGCCAATTAATGGCACGAGATTATTTATCAATGGGCTTGGAGGTAAGACAAAACAAGCAGACCCCGGCTCCTATGTAGCGGGATCAGAAAAATTGTACCGTGACCGTTTTGCGATTTTACAACTTGATCTGTATAAGGGTAAATATACATGGAATCTGATTAACGAGGACGGCAAGGTGAAGGATAGCGGTACGGGAGGGTGTAATTAGTATGGATATTCGCGGTGCGCGTGTTGTGGTGATCGGTGGCGGTACTGGTAGTTTTACGGTACTGCGTGCGTTGAAAAACTATGTTTCAGGTATAACGGCGCTCGTGTCGATGGTGGATAATGGCGGTTCGACAGGGCAGTTGCGCGACGAATATGGTGTTTTACCGCCCGGAGATATTCGACAATGCCTTGTTGCGCTGTCGAACTCGAGCGACGAGATGCGTAAGTTGTTCAATTATCGCTTTGGCGAGGGCAGTCTGGAAGGCCATACCTTTGGTAATATGTTTTTGGTAGCTGTCGAAAAAATGAGCAGTAATTTTGGTGACGCAGTCGCCTTGGCGAGCGAAGTACTGAATATTAGCGGTCGTGTAGTGCCGATTACCCTACAGGATACGACGCTTGTATTGCAGGACGGTCATAC
Organism: uncultured Candidatus Saccharibacteria bacterium; assembly: GCA_964426305.1. Classification (GTDB taxonomy): domain Bacteria; phylum Patescibacteriota; class Saccharimonadia; order Saccharimonadales; family CAIOMD01; genus CAYRPO01. The sequence goes on along the minus strand of CAYRPO010000033.1, from coordinate 519 downwards.
AGAAACAGTTGGCGAACACCAGATCGAAGGTACAGTGCTTTCGGGCAAGAATCGACCAGAGCTCGAGCTTCGACCGCATGCAGGTATCAATCCGGACGCGAGGCGTGCAATTTTAGATGCTGACATGATTGTGATCGCACCCGGTAGTTTGTATGAATCGCTGATTGCCAGTTTGATTGTCGAAGGTGTTTCAGAAGCACTTGGTAAAACAAAAGCAAAAATTGTACAAGTGACGAATTTGGTGACCAAGCCTGGTCAGACAGACGGTTGGTCGGTTGCTGACTATGTTGCCGAGATTGAGCGGTTTGTAGGCAAGGGCATTGTCGATGTTGTACTGTACAACGCCAAGAAGCCGACAGATGCTATGATTGCGAAGTACGCTCACGACGGTGAGTTCCCGGTAACTTTTGACGAAACAATGTTTGCAGATACAGACTATGAGGCGGTTGGGGCGGATCTGCTTGCGATTCATACCGAAGAAATTGATCCACATGACAAACTTTCTGTCGAGCGAACGCT
>CAYRPO010000032.1:8758-10793 GCA_964426305.1 uncultured Candidatus Saccharibacteria bacterium | reverse complement strand
TACTTTTTCGGTAAATTCTGCTTCGGCAGCGGCTCGGTCAGCAGCCGGAACGTCATCAACACTCACATATTGCGGTGCGCTTGCGGCGACATGCATCGCGACGTCTTTGACGATTTCAGTGAATTGCTCGTTTCGAGCCACAAAATCAGTTTCGCAGTTTACCTCAACGAGCACGCCGATGCGATTGTCGTGCACATAACTGCCAACAACGCCACAGCGGGCTTCACGCTCGCCGCGCTTTTCGGCCTTAGTCATGCCTTTTTTGCGCATTGCGTCTAGAGCTTTGTCAAAATCACCATCGACTTCAACAAGTGCCTTTTTGGCATCGGTAATCCCAACACCAGTAAGCTCGCGAAGTCGCTTGATTGTTTCGATATCGATAGTTGCCATGATATTTCTGTCCCTCCCTATTCTTTTGCTTCAGCTGGTTTGTCGGCTTTCTTTGCTCGCGAGCTTGCACCCTTTTCAACAGCTCCCTTAAAATAATCAGCAGCAAGCTGCAGTGCTTTAATCGCATCATCATTACATGCGATTGGATATGTGATGTTGCTTGGGTTTGCATTGGTATCAACAAGTGCTACAACAGGAATCCCAAGACGAACTGCTTCGTTGACGGCATTTTTGTCTTCAAGTACATCAAACACAATCACTGCTCCTGGTTTGCCATGCAGTTCCTTGATGCCACCAAAACTAACATTCATGAGATCAATCTGCTCTTGGAAACGCTGCACTTCGAGCTTGCTGTATTTCGCAGCCAACTCCCCACTAGCCATCTTTGCCTCAAGATCTTTGAGCCGCTTGATACGGGCATTGACCGTACTGACATTTGTAAGCATGCCACCAAGCCATCGATTGACAACATATGGCTGTCCGACCGATTCCGCGGCAGCTTGGACCAATTCTTTTGCTTGGCGCTTCGTGCTCACAAACAACACCTGCTGTCCGCGTGCAACAGTCTCTTCTAGAAACTTCAGAGCCGTGTCAAACTGCTCGACCGTCTTGGTGAGGTCAATTATGTGGTTTTCGCCACGCTTGCTGTGAATGTATGGCGCCATCTTCGGGTGCCAACGGCTGGTCTTGTGACCAAAATGCGCGCCTGCCTCAAGCAGCGCCTTGATATCGACGTTACTCATGATATCCTTATGCTCCTTTGTCTTGGTGGTTTCGCCCCGAGCGGGGAGGATATGCTGTCACCAAAACTGTTTCATTAAATAGTAATGTGCATGTATAGTAACAGATACACGTTCCCTTGTCCACCCTTGACCGATTAAACAATTTCACGTACAATATCCTACTGAAACAACACCGACTGCGACGTCGCTCATCGCTAACCGGTCATCTAATTGAGCTCAAGGAACATATCATGAAAAAAGGTATCCACTCCAAAGACTACCGTCCGGTCGTATTTCAGGACCTGTCAAATGGCTTCACCATCCTGACTCGATCAACTGTCAAGACCAACGAGACCATCAAGTACGAAGATGGCAATGAATATCCGCTTGTCAAAGTGCACATTTCCAGCTCTAGCCACCCATTCTTTACCGGCCAAGAGAAACTAATTGACATCGAAGGCCGCGTTGACCGCTTTAAGGCACGTCAAGAAGCTGCAAAGAAAGCTCAAGAAGCAAAACAAGCCGCTGCCAGCAAAGTTCGTACCAAAAAATCTACCGACAGCAAAAAGCTCGGCGTAAAATAACTTCACACAGCAAACGACAGCACCACTTTATCGGTGCTGTCTTTCAATGTGATTTGCCGTACAATAGATCAAAGATATGAATCAAAAGATTGCAACCCTGCGCTACGAACTCGAACGTCTGCACATAGAACTTGCCGATCCTGGCATCTTTAGTAATCCCGCCTACCCTAAACTTGCCAAGCGCCAAAGCTACCTAGAGTCAACTATTGCTCTGTATGACGAAATTGAACAGGCTCGAAAGCAACTCATTGGTGCACAGTCTATGGCTAGCATCGACGACGAGCTGGCCGACTTAGCCATGGCCGAGGTGGCAGAACTTGAAGAAAAGATTGCCGAACT
>CAYRPO010000032.1:0-8658 GCA_964426305.1 uncultured Candidatus Saccharibacteria bacterium | reverse complement strand
AAAAAACTCATCGGCAGCGGCGATCGCAGTGAAAAAATCCGCACCTACAATTTCCCGCAAGACCGTATCACCGATCATCGAATTGGTTATAGTCGCTCAAACATCCCTGCCGCACTTGCCGGTGACATCCAGGACCTGATCGATCAACTACAATCTGCCGAACGCCACCTGATCCATGACGAGTCATAACGTAGGCGACTGGCTCCAGTACGCAACAAAAACCCTCCGGGCAAACCATATTCAAACTGCACGACTTGATGCACAACTTTTGCTTGAGCATGCACTAGGACAAAATCGAGCGTGGATATTGGCGCATACCGACACACTCATTTCCGACGAACAATTCGTGCAACTCAGTGAGCTACTTTTGAAACGCACAAATGGTCTGTCGCTGGCGTACATAGTTGGTCAGAAGGAATTTTACGGCCGCTCATTTCGGATCACAAGCAATGTACTCGTACCTCGCCCAGAAAGTGAATCATTCATAGAGCTACTGGGTACATTGCCGATTCGCCCTGGTCAATCACTCATTGATATTGGTACTGGGTCTGGCTGCCTGGCAGTCACCGCTGCGCTTGAGTTCCCTGATCTACATGTTACTGCAGTAGACATATCAACCGCCGCATTAGCCATAGCCAAGCAAAATGCCAAAAATCATAACGCAAAAGTATCATTTCAAACAGCAGACTTGTTTGGAAGTATCACAACAACGTACGACCTAATACTGGCAAACCTGCCATACGTGCCCCGAGATTTTGACGTCAGTCATGAGGTACGTCACGAACCAGACATAGCCGTATTCGCCGATCAAGAAGGACTAGAGCTGATTGAGAAGCTTGCTCCTCAAGCCAGTCAGCACCTCAATGACGGAGGATATATCATGCTAGAGTCACTAAAAATGCAGCATGCCCAGGTTACGGCAATGTACCAAAAAACCGGCTTCCGTTTGGTGCGGTCAGCCGGTTTGGTGCAAATATTTCAAAAAGTATAGCTAGTTGGCATCTGGAGCAACCTCCATGGTTGCCTTTGTTGTGGCTTCTTTGCCATCACGCAAATACGTGATTTCGATGGTTTCTCCTACTTTATATTTGCTCAGTCGAGACGCAAGCGGATTGTCCTGGTCAACTTTTTCACCATTCACTTTCGTGATGATATCACCTTCTTTTAGACCGGCTTTGTCGGCTGGGCTGCCATTTTGAACAGCTTGTTTTGCCGAAGTTGTTGCTTTGAGCCAGGCTCCTTGGTCAGTCGCAAGCTCAAAACGCTGCTGTATTGCTTTGCTCAGCACGACATAGCTGACGCCCAGGTAAGGAATTTCTAACTTGCCTTTGTCGAGTATGCTAGAGATCTGTGGCTTGACATCATTAATCGGTATAGAAAAGCCTATATTCTCGGCATCGCCAGCTACCGCAGTGTTGATGCCGATCACCTCGCCATTCATATTGAGCAATGGTCCACCGGAGTTTCCAGGGTTAATCGCAGCATCCGTTTGAAACAAGTTTGTCAATGATTCGGCGTTGCCCATGCCGGCCCCATCACTAGCAGTGACTGGGCGGCCCTGCCCAGAGATAATACCGCTCGTAACGGTGTTTTGAAACTCGCCCAAGGCATAGCCGATCGCCACCACCGCGTCACCAACTTGCATCTTCGAAGAATCACCAAGCTTGGCTGGTTTTAAGTCCTTGGCATTTTTAACCTTTATAAATGCTATGTCGAAATTCGTTCGTGGGTCACGAGCCAGAACCTCGACACTGTCGTAGGTTTTGCCGTCGCTCGTCGTAACACTGACATTTGAAACATTGTCGGGTATGACGTGTCTGTTCGTAACGATCACGCCATCACTTGACAATATAATTCCCGTACCGGCGCCACTACTGGTGCTTGTGCCAAAAAAGCCATTTGCTGTTTTGCTCTCGACATTGATCGAAACAACACTGGGTCCAACCGTTTTCGCAATCGAGCTGATCAGCTCACTCTGGCTAGAAACAATTTTTTGTTGCGCGCTTGTCGAATCGAGCGAAGTCGTACGCTCTGGAAAAGCTCGTGAGCCAACGACCCCTCCTGCAAAACCTACGACGAGCGCAGCGACAACAACCACTGCACTACCCGTGTGTTTCAGCCGTGGGCGCTGTCTTTTTTCTTTTGGTGAAACTTCAGTTTTTTTAATTGGTGCGCTCATGCGTACTCCCTTAAACCATAAAATAATATGACAATTTTTTGTAATCGTACCTATATAGTTTTATCTTGCCAGTCTGAGAAAAAGATGATAATTGCCAACAGTAGCATGGTTATGCCGATCAACTGAGCACGCAAGGAATCATGCAATCGATGTGTCTTGTATGCGAAGTACATTGTTGCAAGACCATAACCAACGACCGTTAAAATCAAGCCAAGCTGCGGTAGGAACAAATATTCGATACTCCAATGCGACAACACCCACGCAAGATTTGCACCAAACCATGCCCATAAATGGGTCATTGCTCGTGCATGGACTTCTTCGAACGCACCAAAAAAGTGACGAGCAGCAGCATAACAAACCACCCACGCGACAACGATGGCTGCCAAACTAGTGTGGTCGGGAAACGCTTTAAAGAACGCAACTATGGTGAGCGTTTGAGCAATCAAAGCCTGTGCCATCACCGACAACGAGTCTGATCGCGGCTTAAGGGCGACCAGCCAGAACATGTAGAAAATTGTCCAGAAGAGTTGGGTGAACAACGTATCGGTGCCCGCAAGAAATGCCACAACCGACAGGCCAACAAAAATATCAACTAAATTTGCTCGTATATTAGTCAACCAATATCGAGGACGCACTGCAAACATGCGCCACTTGGCTAGTAACACAATCGACACCGCAAACAACTCAAAGCCAAGGCGCACTAGTAATAAAACAGTGAGTGGGATAATCGCAATAAACAGAATATGCGCAACACTAGACATACCAGATGCAGGTTTTAATTTGCGTACAATTTTCTTCATGGCGTCTATTGAGCTTGTCCTATGATTACCACAAAATCAGCAACATATGGTGTCAGATCATAGCTCGAAAGGCTCGTGACAGACTGTACGCCAAAACGCTGTTCAAGATATCGTTTTGTGTATTTCTTTACACCTTTTGTCTGGTCAACAATTTGGGTTTGCGTGAAATCTTTCGCGGGCGCGTCCGCAACCTGGATGACGTTGTAGCCATAGCTCTTTAGCTCTTCGGCTTTTTTGGCTGCAACGCCAACTGTGGTGGTGCCATTCAGCACAATCACGGTTGGGTTTTCCTTGATCAAGAAACCATCTTTCAGTGATGCTCGAACGAATGCCTGAACCTTTGAGTAATCATTGACACCCGCAACAGGGATGACAACGGACTGGTTTCCTACCGTACCTGTCTTGACGACCGGGTTTGATTCTTGGGCCAGGTCAACATGCGTGATGTTTTCGGACTTCACAAGTTTAGACAACTCATATAATCGGCTTATGTCGTCCATCGCAAAACTAGTACGAACTCTGTTACCAAACGTGTTCATGAGCTGCGTAACTTTAATTGGATTCGAAAAGGTGCCAAGCGACAAAACCTTGTCTTTGATCGCAACAGCAATGATCTGTTGATGCTCACCACGATCAAAGTCACCGCGAGCAGCACCATGTCGCGACCGAGCATACCCAAGTGCCGTTGCGCCATCCAGGTGCGTTGTGCCCGCTGGCAAACTCAAGTATTTCTTGCCAACACGCATAGTCATATCGCTATATGGCTCGGCGAGCGTCACATCTATCCCACCGATTGCGTTGACTGCGTCCTGAAATGCAACAAAGTCGACCATACCATAGTAATGAATTGTAACGCCCATGTAGTCCTCGACAGTTTTTTCGAGCGCATTAATCCCCGCTTGTTCCGCAGCTTCAGTGTCTTTGGCATTTTTGTACAGTGCCTGGTTCTTTGCACTACTATAGACAGCGTTGATCTTCATAGCCCAATACCCTGTTGGCTTGACCCACAGATCACGGGGCAAACTCAACATAGTAACACCGTTGTTTACCGGGTCGATGCTGGCAATCATAATACTATCGGTTAATTCACCACCCTCATGTGCCTCACCACCCTTGCCCATCAGTAGCACATTGACGCGGCCATCACCTTCTCCCTTGAGTTGATATGGGTCTGTCTCGGCATTCACCGCCAGAGCACTGCTACTGCCGCCCTTAAATACCTTGCGACCATTGAGATACACCTGACTGCCAAACCAGGCACCAGCCCCCAATACAAAGACTGTCACAAGCAATGCGCTACGCTTCAAAATTTTCCTGGTGCGCTTTGGCTTAGCCGACGACGTACGTTTGGTACCTAGCCTGGACGAGCGAACAACCCCAGACGATTTTTCGTGGCGCGGCGACGTGGCGCGCATAGACTGTGCGGCACTCGTTGCCCCAGTACTAGAGAGCTGACTATAGCTTTGTGCATGATACCCGTCTGGTTTGTGAAAATCGTCAAGACGACCGCGGCGCGACGACGTGGTGACCGTGGCTTGCTTGACGGGTCTAGAAACAGGGCGGCTCCGCCCAGGTCTTCGCGGGCCTGAGTTCAGAAAACCGTCTATGTTGTTACTGCGTTTTGGCTTGTCAGAAGAAAATGTATACATAAAAACGACAAAAGTCAGTACCTAGTATATCAAAAAGAAGACAAAGCGACGTGTTTCATTTACAATACATAGGACAAACTTTATGCAACCAACATACACCCCACCTACGCCCAATCTTGATCCGCAGGTCACCGATTTCGACGCGCCATCACCAAAAAACTATCGCCGTGAAGAGATCAAGAACGTTGTGTACACGATTTTACTCTTTGTACTTGCGCCCGTACTGGCACTGTTCATGATTTTATTTGTGTTCCAGAGTTATGTTGTTGACGGATCCAGCATGGAACCGACACTACAAAACGGCAACCGTGTATTCATATTAAAGTTGCCTCATTCCATCGCTACAGCACGCGACAAACAATGGATACCAGATCGCCACGAGATCATTGTCTTCAAAAAGCCAAACGATCCAAGCGTGCAGCTCATCAAGCGCGTGATCGGATTACCTGGTGATCGCGTCACCATACAAGATGAGCATTTTGTCATATATAATGCCGAGCACCCTGAGGGTTTTAACCCAGATGCCAACACCGAATACGTCAGCAGCTTGCCTCCCACGAGCGGTGAGTTGCCAAAAGAAGGCATCACAGTAGGGCAAAACCAGCTCTTTGTTACCGGCGACAACCGAGCACCGGGCAATTCGTTTGACAGCAGGAACGGCGTCGGCCTCGTGCCCACACAAAACATTGTTGGCCGACTATGGATTCGGTACTTTCCGCTCAGCGAACTAAAAGTCTATGCGACTACTCTTGTACAATCTTTGATATGATTTGTTCTAGCTCTTCTGGGCTACGGAAACGGATAGTCAATCTGCCACCTTTGGCAGTATGATGGACAGCGACCGGTGCATGGAGGTACATGCCTAGTTTTGACACATGTTCATCATGGGCCGCATCCGCTTTTGGGGAAACTGGTTTTTGCGCGAGCTCCCTTGCAGCCAGCGACTTGTACTTTGCGGCCAAAGATTCTGCCTGACGGACGCTCAAATGTTTTACGACAATGGCATCAAAGAGCTCTTGCTGCTGTACTGGGTATTTTTTCAACATCAACAAAGCTCGTGCGTGTCCTTCTGTAATACGACTTTGTCGCAAAGACTCCTGGATGTTGTCCGGCAGATGCAATAAGCGTTGCGTATTCATAATCGTGACATATGCTTTTCCGAGCTGGTGGGCAATCTGCTCATAGCTTTGCCCAAACTCAGCATGGAGCCGATCTATGGCAAGTGCGACCTCGAGCGGAGACAGATCTGCTCTTTGTACATTTTCTATCAGTGACAGTTCTAGTATTTGTAGCTCCTCAAGCGTTCGTATAATCGCCGGGATCTCGGACAGGCCCGCAGCATGCGCAGCTCGCCACCTACGTTCGCCAGCGATGATCGAATACATATTTTGACCACTACGCACAACTACAATCGGCTGCATAACTCCGTGTTGTCGAATTGAGTGCGCCAGTTGTTCAAGCTGCATATTGTCAAATGCCTTGCGTGGTTGATCATCACGAGGCTTCACGACATCGAGTGCGAGTTTGTGAATTTTGTCTTCAGAACGGCTTGTTACTTCCTGAACACTAAATGTGTTCGGTACCAATACGTCAAACCCTTTACCAAGCCCCTTACCTGCTGCCACGTTCCACCACCTCTCTTGCTACGTGCTTATAGGCACGTGCACCTTTAGACCATTTGTCATAGTATACCACTGGCTTTCCATGACTTGGTGCCTCGGCGAGGCGAACATTGCGTGGAATGTTTGTCTGGAACACCAAGTCGCCAAAAACGCGTATAACTTCAGCCTTCACCTGTTCACTCAGGCTCGTGCGACTGTCGTACATCGTCAGCAACACACCCAAGATTTGTAACGAAGGATTTAGGTTCGTTTGTATGAGCTGCACAAGCTGTATGAGCTGCCCCAATCCTTCCATGGCATAATACTCTGTCTGTACCGGTATGAGCACAGATTGTGCAGCAGTAAGCGCGTTTACCGTCAACAAGCCTAGGCTCGGAGGACAATCAATGAGCACATATTCATACTCGGAGCCTATCTGCTGCAGAGCGTCATAGAGCCTGTGTTCGCGATGTTCGTATGTTGCAAGCCCGATCTCAGCTCCCGCAAGGTCAGCGTTTGTGGGAATGACATCTACATTTTTTGCGTGCGTCGAAACAATACTACCGGCCGCGCTGGATGGATCTGACAAAATATCCAATGTCGTACAACGAAGTGTCAGCTTGTCGATGCCAAAACCACTCGTTGCATTGCCCTGCGGATCAAGATCTACCACCAGAACTGTATGCCCAGCTTGGCCAAGGTACGCGGCAACATTAATCGCCGTCGTTGTTTTACCGACGCCACCCTTTTGATTCAATACTGCAATTATTTGTGTCATTTGTATTGATGTTACTTCCCCTAATCTACTACCCATAGCGTAGCATGAGTGGCTTGTATCGCGCCAGTGTGATCGCCATGACTTGCTGCACGATTAGGATGGAGCAACACTTTGAACGAACAGCCGTAGCAACTCTGGCTCGTCTGAAGCAAAATATGCCATCACAGGCTGCTTATGTAACCAGCTGTGCTGACTGTTGGTATATGCACGGAGACTTGACCACTTGTATGTATCTGCAGAGACACCCAGGGACTCTGGCAGACGGGCAATGATCGCAAGCTGCAACATCAACTGTTCGTCGTCAGCCAACCGCACTTCCTTATAGGGTCCAGCAAAAACCTTGCCAACCTGTGTGTATTTGTGGTTAAAGTATGTCGCATACGAAATGTTCAGACGATGAATGAAACGAGCGACCCCTCCTGGAGTCACTTCTTCTACGATGAGATGGTATTGATTTCGGAGTAAAGAGAACCCGATGACACGACATTCGTGTATGTATGCAGCTCCCTTTTCTAGGCGACTCACAAAATGTTTGTAGTCTACTGGCGACCGAAACAACGTTTTATCATGAAAACCGGTATTCCAAACATAAAAAAACCGACCACCCTCACGCATATTGTCATAGCGACGAGGCATAGTAGAATTATACGATATTTAACCTCCCTAGTAAAGGATCTGTGCCGCTCGCTACATGAACATCGTTGTCCATGATTCGCACATGTGAAGTCTGTATTGCGCTATAGACTTGGTGGTATTTTAACTATATAAACCAAGTCTCTTGATATCTGCATTTGATGGTGCTACATTGTGCATGTACTACTAACAAAGGGAGGGTATGCATGAGATCATCACGTCTCAAAACCATTCGGCAATTGAGCCGAAGGACAACATATATCGTGACTAGCTTTATGCTGGTCGTGGGTGGTGTAACGATCGGAAAGGCCGGTGCCCTATCTGACACTACACCGATGCAATTCACCAGCCTATCTACCTCAACAAACAGTGTCAATGTCAATGACAATGTTGTGCAGGTACTGTTCAATGGTCAGGCACAAGACGACATATCAGGCTACGGCACCGTGCAATTCTACTATACTTCACCTTCGGGCGCCCAGGTGTACGAAGGCAACGCCGGAGGTGATGGTGTTTCCACGTTTGATGGCAGCATAGACTTTCAACAGTACGCCGAACCAGGTGTCTGGAAGCCAACCTTTACACTTGCTGATGCATCTGGCAATAAGCAAACACTAACCTCGACAGAGCTTACTGCTGCGGGCTACAACCTCGACATCACAGTCACATCGGATACTCCCGACCTAGAGCCGCCCGTGCTCGAAGAATATGGGGGTCGTGGTGCAAATCTAAATCTGTATGATATGCCAGAAACGCTACAGATTGGCGCCATAGTTACCGACAACCGACCTGGCGAGCTAACCGTCATTGGACGATTTGTATCACCAAGTGGCAATCAGGTCATCAACAACGTTTCTGGCTATACACAACCTGCCAACCCAGCAGAACATATGCTATATCCACAGTTTCATCAATTCTCGGAAGCTGGTGACTGGACGACCTACCTCACACTACGAGATAAAGCCGGCAATACGGTAAACATCGACCCCGATGACTTCGAGCAAATTCTTGGTGATCG
>CAYRPO010000031.1:3743-10802 GCA_964426305.1 uncultured Candidatus Saccharibacteria bacterium | reverse complement strand
TGGCAGGGGCACGTGGAATCGAACCACGATCTAAGGTTTTGGAGACCTTTATACTAACCGTTGTACTATGCCCCTACAGATATAAAAAATGCTCCTTAATGGTACCGGATTTTTCGCAAAATACCAATACACAACACCAAAACCATACAATTGACGCAACTTGTTGTCGCAACTCTGTTCAAAGTAGAGACGCTTTGTTAGAATAGGCCATATGCATAAGATCCGTCTGCAACAACCTGTTCTTTTCTATGCATATGGCTTGCCCGGTTCTGGTAAGACATTTGTATCACGACAGCTTTGCGAAACAATCGAGGCAGCACATATTTGCGCTGACCGCTTGCGTCATGAGCTTTTTTCGCAGCCGCGATACGATAAAAACGAACAGCGCATTCTGACGAGCCTCATGAACTACATGGCTGAGGAATTTCTGCGTGCAGGGGTAAGTGTTGTATACGATTCTTCAGTAAATCGCTTGGCTGATCGCCGTGCATTGCGTGACATGGCTCGCAAACACCACGCTAAAGATCTGTTCATATGGATTCAGATTGATCCCGAGACGGCATGGGGGCGCCAAAAAAATCGTGACCGTAGAAAGGCTGACGATCGCTATTCTAACCCACTATCTCCGCAACAGTTTGAGTCGTGGATGCACAGTATGCAAAATCCGCAAAATGAAGACTTTTTAGTGATTAGTGGCAAACACCTATTCAACAGCCAACAGTCTGCAATTTTACGTCGCTTGCAAGATATAGGTGTGCTGGCAAACGAGAACATTGCTAGTAAGGTAGCAAAGCCAGGGCTCGTGAATCTGGTGTCACGGGCACAAGCACAAGCCGGCAGAGTCGACTTATCTCGTCGCAATATAGTTATCCGGTAGGCGCACTACTATGGGCAGCAAAGTATTTCACCTTGACGATATAGGTGACATAACAGTGTATAAACGCAAAGGCGCGCGCAAGATTAGTTTACGCGTTGCGGGCCCAAAGATCCGAGTAACACAACCACACTGGCTCCCATATCAATCTGGCGTAATGTTTGCTCGTCATCAGGCCGACTGGATTCAACAACAAAACCAGCAACAATTACGCAGCCTTATCGATGGGCAACAGATCGGCAAACAGCATCAGCTCCAAATCTGCGAGGGATCCAAGCTTGCCTCACGTGTACAGAATGATCGCATCCGGATTGTGATCCCACCTGGCGCATCGCCCGACGAACAGCGTGTACAACTCGAAATTCGTAAAGCCATCAAACGTGCACTAACGATCGAAGCAAAGACAGCGCTGCCAAAGATGCTTGATGACCTAGCCTACGAACACGGCTTTCGCTATACAACAGTTCGCATCAAAAGCATGAGGTCTCGATGGGGTAGTTGTACCCACGACGGCACGATTAGCTTAAACTGCTTTTTGATGCAACTACCATGGGAACAGATTGAGTACGTCCTGCTTCATGAGCTAGTGCACACAAAACACATGAATCACGGTGCATCTTTCTGGCATACTATGCGTGAACTCATGCCTGATGTCGACGTTCGCCGCAAAGCCCTTAAGGCAGCACATAGCGCCGTATTTGCTATGCAATAAAGCATAAACGGCTGATATACTGATACATATGTCACCAAAAGAAACAGGGATCCTTGTAGGCAAAGAAAATGCTGCTCTGGAGCATGAACGCCTGACGTCACTCATCAACAGTATGGCTGACGCCGTAGTAGCAGTCGACGAACATCAGGGGGTCGCCGTATACAACGGTGCTGCACTCAATATTCTCGATGTTAACACCGAATTACGCAGTAAGCGTCTTTGTGACATCATGAACGTTATAGACGGCAACAATCAGCCGGTCGATATCGAAGCGATTGTGCGCAATGCAAAAACACAGTTTGTCAGCCGAGATTTACGCTTAAAATACCCTAACGAAGAAACGATTAATCTATATCTAAGTATCGCGCCAGTACATCTAGGGTACGGCAGCAAGGGACAGCGTGGGCATGTACTACTCATACGCGACATCACAAGAGAAAAGAGCCTCGAAGAAGAGCGTGATGAATTTATATCAGTAGTAAGCCACGAGTTGCGAACACCAATTGCAATAGCCGAAGGCAACATCAGTAATGCTCAGTTTATGGTTGATAAAATTGGCTCGACGATCCCTGACAATGTGCGCATGTCACTCAAGACAGCGCACGATCAAACGATCTTTCTAAGCAGCATGATCAACGATCTGGCAACACTTTCCAGGGCCGAAAGGGGAACTTTAGCCGTAGAAATAGAGTCGATTAACGCTCATACTCTCGTCTATGATCTTAGGGATTCCTACAGTGAACAGGCCGAGTCAAAAGGCCTGGCGCTGCGAGTCATTGCCGATCCCTCGTTACGCCAGTTGCGCTCGGCACCACTCTATGTGCGCGAAATTCTGCAAAATTTCGTGACTAACGCTATCAAATATACAGAAAAAGGTCATATCACGATCGAAGCAAAGCAACAAAAGAACGGGGTACTGTTCGAGATCAGTGATACTGGTATTGGCCTGAGTAAAGCAGACCAGCTTCGAGTCTATGATAAATTTTTTCGCAGTGAAGATTACCGTACGAGACAGCGAAAAGGAACGGGACTTGGCCTGTACGTGACCTTAAAACTCGCACGGCTTGTACATGCCAAACTCAATCTACAGAGCGAGCTTAATGTGGGGTCGACATTTAGCGTATTTTTTCCCGACCTCGACTAGAATCAATGGGCGGGAGGCTTGCATGCACCTGCATGACAGGCTCGCAGACGTTGCGACCTTTCCATTCGATCTCACCGAATTCATACCGCCACATCGAGATATGAAGGGCGACTAAATCAAGTACAACTGCAAAGGGAAAATTGAGCGGTGCAAGCCAAGCAGCGGCAGGATTAGTAAACAATGCTATTGCGATATGTGCCGCAGTCAATACTATAACGGGCAGCGCAGCCAACGTAATGTATGGCAATGCCGAGTCACTCATGAGCACAATCGCACATACGACAAATGGCCCTGCTAAAAACAACGTCATAAAGAGGCCTTGAGCAAAGACGTTTTCAGGACGACGATGTACTTGCGGATAGCGCGTGCGTACCGCAGTCAACCACTGGCTTACGAAGTTTTTATGAGTAGTGACTTGCAGAATTCGATCATGCCGCAAAAAAGCATATGCGTTCATCGCCGAAAAGCTTCGACTCAGATGCCATTCAGGTACAATTGCACGAGCAACTGATGCAAAGCCCCCCATGCGAACGAGCGCTTTGCGATCGGCAATCCACATCGTGCTCAATACAGGTGGACGGTTTTTGGATCGAGGAATAGCTAGCTCCCACCAATAGCGCATCGGCTGTATCAGGCTGGCAACCAAACCGCTTTTGGTTCTTTTAGGCAACACAGAAGCCATCTGTAGTTGCTTACTAACGACATGCCCGACAAGTAAGCGAACTGTGTCGGTCTTCAGACGTACGTCGACGCCCAAATACAAAATATACGTACCAGAAGCAGTGTCGAGTAATTGCTGATAGGCTCTATTTTTCGGCAGCCAAGATTCATCCACCGGCGGTTCGCCCTGTACAAAACGAACACCATCGTGTGCAAATTGCTTTATAACCGCGGCAGTTTTGTCTTGTGAACAATCATCAAGAACCAAAATCTCGAGCTTTGGATAGTCGCTTGCAATCACAGCCTCTAGGCAAGAATGAAGCGTTTCAGTTTCGTTACGGGCAGCGATAGCGACCGAAAGTGTAGGCAGTTGTTCGTCTGTAAAGCGCTCGGGTTGAGCAGTGCGCGTCAGCACTAATCGATCAATGACATTCACGAGTACAATACTAGCAATTACCAGTGTAGCCAACATATATATGACCAGGTAGATAGTGCCATGAGGGTCAACATAGAGCAAGGCCAAGGACAGGCCAAGGGCAGCCCACAAGACACCGAAACTCTTGCGAGTTACTGTACGTACGCTACCTGGCTTCAATCGATCTTTGACGACCCGCAATGCATTGACAATTAGGTAGCTTGCGGCAGCTACAAGTAGC
Source organism: uncultured Candidatus Saccharibacteria bacterium (assembly GCA_964426305.1). GTDB lineage: Bacteria > Patescibacteriota > Saccharimonadia > Saccharimonadales > CAIOMD01 > CAYRPO01. Next base: position 6,756 of record CAYRPO010000031.1, on the reverse strand, counting down.
AGAACATAGAGCGAAAAATCTGTTACGGCAATTAGTGCTGTCGCAAAACTAATCAACGCAACGATTACGCCAGTACAGTACCGCTTCCGTGTCCACCCCAGATCAGTATATAAGAATAGCGACATGAGAGCCGCAATAGAAAACAGCAATACACCAAGAAACATCATCATACTATGTAGCAGTCTACCATAAGCAGGTTTACATATACTTGCCAAAAACATAGAACATCTGCTAGTATTGACGTTGACGACCTAAGCAAGCTGCTTAGGCTTTTTTAATGCGGAGAGGTTTATGGCAGAAGAAAAGAAATCCCCAAGCAAAGCCCCCAGAAGACGTAAGACACCAGAGACGGTGCGTGAACGTGCTGAAAAACAGTCTCAAAAAACACAGAAGCAACCAGGTAAGCTCAAAGGCAAGATCCACAGGCCACTGAGCGTATTGCGTCGTACTGGCGCAAAAGAGTTTCACCCTGTGAAATTATCGGAAACTAAAAAAACAGGTCGCATTCTTAATAAGCGCGTCCACTTAGTGCCTAAATTCGTACGAAACGCATGGGCCGAGATTCGGCTCGTTAAGTGGTCAACTCCAAAAGAAGCCGCACGCCTCACGCTTGCTGTGTTCGTTTTTTCAGCTATATTTGCCGTATTTGTGCAGGCACTCGATTTTGTATTTAACAAATTGTTCAAGGAGATTTTACTAGGATGAGTTCAACCAAACGATATGACTCAAGTAAGCAATGGTATGCAATTCATACCTACAGTGGTTACGAAGAAAAGGTAGCCGAAAGTATTCGGCAGCGAGCCGAAAGTCTCGACATGGCCGACAAGATTTTTCAAGTACTTGTACCAAAAGAAAAACAAATCGAGATCAAAAACGGCAAACGTAAAGTTGTCGAGAAGCGAATCTTTCAGGGTTATGTCCTTGTTCAGATGAAGCTCAGCGAAGATGCCTGGTACATTGTGCGTAACACACCAAATGTGACGGGATTTGTTGGCAGCGGCACCGATCCAACACCAGTCAGCCAAGATGAAATGGACAAGATCAACAAGCGCATGGGCGTTGAGCAGCCAAAGCACAAGATCGATTACAACGTTGGCGAAGTAGTTAGTATTGTCGACGGTCCATTCAAGGGCTTCGACGGGGCAATCAACGAGATCGATACCCAAAAAGGCAAGATCAAAGTATTGGTCAACATGTTCGGCCGTGAAACTCCTGTGGAGCTCGATAGCCTACAGGTCAAACGAGTATAGCCGTAAAGTACAGCTACATCCTTAAAAGAGCCTCGCTTGGGGCTCTTTTAATGGACACACATGCATAATAGGTATGAGACGACCGAACGTTGGACACATGACCGTTTTCATGATATACTCGTAGCCGTTACGCACTGTATTTCGTCTGCTTCTACTTGCGGAATACAATCTATTAATTTGCTATGGAGTTTTCAAATGGCTAAAGCCGTAAAAGCGAATCTAAAAATGAAAATCAAGGGTGGTCAAGCATCAGCTGCGCCTCCCGTAGGTAGCAGCCTTGGTCAGCACGGTGTAAACATGATGGATTTCATCAATCCGTTTAACGATGCCACCAAAGACCGCATGGGCCAAGTACTGACAGTACACATTACCGTGTTTGAAGACCGCACGTTGTCATGGCGCGTCGTTGGTACACCAACAGATGACCTTATTCGTGCTGCACTCAAAGTCGATAAGGGTTCTGGCCGGCCAAACACCGAGAAACTGTCCAAAAAGCTGACCCAGACACAACTGACCGAGATCGCAGAGGCAAAAGCAGCAGACATGAATGCCGACGACATTGAAGCGGTCAAGAAAATGGTTGCGGGTACTGCGCGAAGCATGGGCGTCGAAGTCGAAGCCTAAGACACATACATCATTTTGTTTTATTTATAATTTGTGGGAGACAGAGCGTGTCGTTACTACCACGGAAGGATCACAACATATGGCAAAGAAAGCCGAACTACTAGAGCAGGCACACAAGCTAAAGCTTGACGTGGGTAACAGCAACACTATCGCCGAAATCGAAGCAGCAATTGCAGGCGCCGAAGAAAAACGAGCAGAAAAGAAGGCAGCTAAGACAACAACCGAACTGATCGACGAGATTGTCGAGACAGAAGAAATTGCCGAAGCAATCGTCGAAGCAGAAGCCGAACTTGACGCCGAAGAAGCAACTGCCAAAGCTGGCAAACGCTCCGCAAAAGCAATCAAGGAAGCCGAAGAAAAAGCCGCCAAAGAAGAGCGAAAAGCTCAAATGGCAGATTCCGACGCACCAAAGCCAAAGCCCGTAATTAAGACCCGATCGAAACTTGAGCGTCAAGGCAAAAAGTTCCGTGAGGCAGCGAAATTGGTAGAAAAGGGTAAAGAATACAGCCTAAAACAAGCACTTGATCTTGCAACAAAGACCAGCACTGTCAAATTTGACGCTAGTGTAGAGCTACATATTAACCTGGGCGTCGATCCTCGACATGCCGACCAAAATGTTCGAGCCACATTGGTTCTGCCTGCTGGTACAGGCAAATCTGTAAAAGTTGCCGTGTTTGCAGACGCCGACGATGCTGCCACCGCAAAAAAAGCCGGTGCAGATATAGTTGGTAGTGATGATTTCTTGCAGCAACTCGAAAAAGGCGTGATCGATTTTGACATACTGATCGCAACACCTGCCATGATGCCAAAGCTTGGTAAGTACGCACGTACACTAGGTCCAAAAGGCCTTATGCCAAGCCCAAAAAGCGGTACTGTGACAACCGATGTCGCCAAAGCCGTTTCCGAGGCAAAAGCAGGACGAGTTGAGTACCGCGTCGATTCAACCGGGATCGTACACGTTGCCTTTGGCAAAGTGTCATTTGGCCCCGAGAAGCTCGAGAGCAACGCACGTGCGGTTTTGTCCAGCGTCAAGGCTGTGAAGCCAGCAAGCTTGAAAGGCATCTACGTAAAGGCCATCCATGTGTCGACAACCATGGGCCCAAGCATCCGTGTTGCTTCAAGCGAAATCTAAACAATTC
>CAYRPO010000031.1:0-3643 GCA_964426305.1 uncultured Candidatus Saccharibacteria bacterium | reverse complement strand
AAATTCGATCTAAATAACACAACGTACATACGCTGGCGTGTTTGATATACTTACGAGCAAGTGGTGGGAAATAAAAAGTTCGATGTAAAATCACGTACTTGAGCGACTGAAAAGAGGTGAATTGTGGGGGTATACAGTAACCTACAGATTCGACAAGCGATAGACGAGGGCCATATCGTTTGTCGACCATTTGAACCAAAAAACGTTAGCCAGGCGTCACTCGATGTGACGCTTGGGTATCATTATTTTAGGATTGAACAGATCAATGAACGAGCCGTATTTAATCCATTCGACCGCGAAGATGTCGAACGATATTTCAACGGCCCTTTTAAGGCTATGCCACATGGTGCCTGGTGTAAGCAAAATGGCTTTCAGCTATACAAAAACATCCCGGCCGATCATCCTGTCATAGCGCTAAAACCAGGTGAACGAATCTTGGCGCATACACATGAATTTTTTGGCATTTTGCCACCGGGTGCATGTGAACTAAAGAGCCGCAGTAGCTGGGGCCGCAACGGCGTTGCAGTCTGTTTTGATGCAGGATGGATAGACCCTGGATATGTCAACAGGTTAACACTAGAAGTCTATAATCTGAACGAAAAAGAGACAGTACTGCTGCCGGTCGGCGAGCGAATCGGGCAAATCATATTTCACGAGACAGGTGAGGTTGAAGGAAATTATGGCGCCGGTCGCGACAGTGGTTTTAGCGGTAAGTATCAGCAGGGAACCGATATGCAAAACATAATCAGCACCTGGTCACCCGACCAAATGCTACCAAAAGCATGGAAAGACCAGCGAGTTCTACCTAAAACAATCGAAGGTTTGAGCTATGAATAATACCCAAAAAGGCATGTACATAGTCTTAGAGGGCCCGGCTGGTGTTGGTAAGTCGACACAAATTCAGCTACTTGCATCTGCTCTACAGGCCGCAGGCCTGCCTGTGCGTATGTTTCGCGAACCAGACAGTCAAAGTCACGTAACAGCTCGTGCGCTAAGAAATATTTTGGTTCATGATTCACAGTATCCGTTGAACACGCGTGCTGAGGTACTTCTGTACAATGCCGCCCGTGCATTGTCTCTCGAAGTCATCATCAAAGCTCGCAATAAAGGTGTTGTTTGCCTAGTAGATCGCAACTATTTGACGACACTTGCAAATCAGTACTATGGACGAGGCAACGTGCCTGACTATGACACCATAAACGATATTATCCACTTTGCGGTGGGTGATTTTGAGCCGGATCTCACGATTGTCTACGACGTGCCAACGGACATACTCATACAACGGCTTTCAGACAGGAGTACTGGCAAGCGGCTCGATACGTTTGATCATGGATTTTTGGAACGCGTTCGGGCAGGATATCTACTTGAAGCGAAACAGCGAAATCTGCCGGTCGTCTTTGCAACAGGCGAACCAAAAGCGGTCTTTCAGGAAACATGGAAGCTTGTGCTCGACGCAATGAAGCAACCGCGGCGTACGCTTGGTGAAACCGCAGCGCCGCCCGTTGCTCCGCCTGTAGAATCGGCCGCCCATGTTGTACCTGCCGTGACACCACCAAACGCACCACTGCTAGAAAAGACTGCTCGCCTCACCAGCATAACCGACGTCGGAAGGGCGTATTTGGATCAGGTTGCAACTGACAGCACCGGTCCCGTATATGCCTTTACTGGTGCCCTGGATCAAGTAACAGTGGCAGCTGCCATGGCGCGACTCAGCCGTCGCGGCGACGACATGCGAATTACGCTGCTTGACGAATTTGCAGGCAAGGCAGGACAGGATGCCGGCCTCATCCATCGAGTTGTCACCGCATATGGCGACGACTCAGTGCAGCAGCTTGTAGGCTTGCATGTTGTTGTCGAGAATGCGAGCAATTTGCTTACCAAGCAAATAGAGTGGGGCAGACTTGCTGCATATCTGGAACAATCGACGCGATATATATATTATGACCAAAAAGACACCAACGGACGATACAAATATTATCGCCCAAAGACCCTAAGCAAGAATCAGCTCAAACGATATCACAACACAATGGATGCGTTGTTTGATAACTATTCGAGTGTCGTGCGAAGGCTCACTGAACATTTGCAGCACAGTGACAAGACGCCAAAAGAAGAGCGTGATGGCGCATGGCGTGCAGCAATTCGCGCCCAGGCTTGCGATGCCGCTCGCTCCATGCTGCCCGTAGCTACCATGAGCACTGTTGGGATATTCGCATCGGGTCAAGCGCTCGAAAGCATGATCATGCGCTTACTAGCCGAAGATTCAAAAGAAGCGCAAGAGTGCGGACAGGCAATTCTACAGCAGGCACGCAAGATTGCTCCTGCCTTTTTGGAACGAGCCGACAAGCCGGAACGAGGCGGCGCAACAATTGCATACAGAGCATCGACACGTAAAAATGTGCGGACTTTGGCAGAACAGCTATTGCCCCAAACCCAGAGCGGTCATTTCGATGCAGTGACATTAACCGACTACTACCCGCGCAACGAACTAGACCTGCTGCCACATATGCTGTACGAGCATTCGTGTCTCAGCGAAAAAGAGCTTGCAGCACATGTTGCCGACCTCTCATACAAAGACAAAATAGACATATTGAACGCGTATATAGGCGAGCGACTAAACCGGCGACATCGACCTGGTCGCGCACTAGAGCGTGCCGTATATAGCTGGGACATTGTATGTGATTATGGTATTTTCCGCGATTTACAGCGACATCGCATAGTAAACGACTTGTCATGGCAAGCCCTAACGCCACGTTATGGCTATGAGATTCCCGCCCTCATAGAGCAAGCCGGCGTAGCAGAGACTTTCTTAGACAGTTTCGACCGGAGCCTGGAACTTCATAGTTACTTGCAAAGCGCGGGCAAAGAAGTTGAAGCGCAATACGCAACACTACTTGGGCACAAAATGCGTTGGAAAGTAACCATGAATGCTCGCGAAGCATTCCATTTCATCGAGCTTCGAACATCGCCACAAGGACACCCTGGCTACCGCAAGCTTGTCAAGCAAATGTATGATCGACTGGCTGAGGCTCACCCCATACTTTCCGAAGCAATGATTTTTGTCAATCGTGATGAAGACCCGGCACTTACACGGCTTGCTGCCGAGCGATATACCCAACACAAACTACAACAATTAGAACCGAAAGAAAAATAGAGGGGTGCGGATGTGGTGGGCAGGCCCGAGGACAAGGGATCGCCTCGCCCCAGGCCTACCACAACCATTGTTTCGTAGCATCTTGCACTGTTTGTGTAGATTGCTACTATGCGACAGTCGGTTGTCGACCGGCTGCAGCCGTGGCACGCATTGTCTTGAAGCGAGCTACGAGGGCCATGTCGGCCTTAGCGATGTATGCCCAGATTCGTGCCTGTGGAATCCCTGTGCCAAAGGCCTGATTAAGACACTGCAAAGCTCGTTGCGGATCTGAGTCGACCAGAGCTATTGCATTGTCGACATGTTTCTTGACCTGGTGCGTCAGCGGAGCTGGTCGTCGTGCCATGGCGGCACCCCTCTCGTTTGTCAAAGACTACTTCTGGTTACGAAAAAACTCCAGCTCGTTTGCTGGAGTTTTGGTATTTCGTTGATCTTTCAGTGGTCTTACGACGAATACACTCCAGCGCGGACTGGCATGAGTACGAGACAGAGACC
>CAYRPO010000030.1:11120-12442 GCA_964426305.1 uncultured Candidatus Saccharibacteria bacterium | reverse complement strand
CTCAAGGCCGACGCCGAAAGCTTCTTGGGTCAACCGGTCACCGAAGCGGTTATTACCGTGCCTGCGTACTTCGATGACGCCCAGCGCCACGCTACCAAAGACGCTGGCAAGATTGCTGGCCTAGAAGTGAAACGTATTATTAACGAACCAACTGCTGCTGCGCTAGCTTACGGTCTAGACAAAGAAGGTAAAGACGAAAAGATTGTTGTCTACGATCTAGGTGGTGGTACGTTTGATGTATCTGTACTAGAACTTGGTGACGGTGTCTTTGAAGTAAAAAGTACCAATGGCGACACACACCTAGGTGGCGCTGATTTCGACCGTGCCATCGTCAACTATTTGTTGGCCGAGTTCAAGAAAGAACACGGTCTTGACCTGACCGACGACAAAGCAGCTATGCAACGCTTACGTGACGAAGCCGAAAAAGCCAAGATCGAACTGTCTACGACCAACGAAGTTGATATCAATCTGCCTTTCCTAACTGCAACCGCAGATGGTCCTGTGCACTTTGAGCTCAAGATGAACCGAGCAAAACTCGAAAGTCTCGTTGGCGATCTTGTTGACCGTACAGCAGAACCTTGCGAAAAGGCCCTGAAAGATGCCGGCCTGAAAGCCAGTGAAATTGACGCCGTTGTATTGGTCGGTGGTATGACTCGCATGCCAGCAGTCCAAGAAAAGGTCAAGAAGATCTTTGGCAAGGAACCAATGAAGGGTGTTAATCCGGACGAAGTTGTAGCCGTAGGTGCCGCAATCCAGGGTGGCGTGCTGGCAGGTGACGTCAAAGACGTTCTTCTGCTCGACGTAACACCACTTTCTTTGGGCATCGAAACTATGGGCGGTGTCAGTACCAAGCTGATTGACCGCAACACTACCATTCCAACTAGCAAGAGCGAGACCTTTAGTACGGCTGCAGACAATCAGAACCAAGTAGAAATTCATGTACTGCAAGGTGAGCGCGAGATGTCGGCCGACAACAAGAGCCTTGGCCGCTTCATACTGGACGGTATTGCTCCTGCCCCTCGAGGCATTCCGCAGATCGAAGTTACCTTTAACCTCGACGCCAACGGTATCTTGAATGTGACTGCCAAAGACAAGGGAACCGGCAAAGAACAGAGCATTACCATTCAGAACAGCGGTAATCTGTCCAAAGACGACGTCGAAAAAGCTCGTAAAGAGGCCGAAGCGCACGCCGAAGAAGACAAGAAAAAGCGCGAAGCAGTTGATGCCCGCAACCAGCTCGAAAACGCTATTTATCAGGCCGAAAAACTGGCCAGTGACAATGGTGACAAGCTGAGTGAAGACGACAAGAAAGCGCTTGAAGA
>CAYRPO010000030.1:0-11020 GCA_964426305.1 uncultured Candidatus Saccharibacteria bacterium | reverse complement strand
ACAAGCTGAGTGAAGACGACAAGAAAGCGCTTGAAGAGGCCATTAAAGAAGCCAAGGGCAAGGTTGAGCTAACTGACCCAGCCGAGCTAGAGAAGGCTGCCAAGGTCTTGACGGACAAGCTCATGCCAATCGGAGCCAAGCTGTACGAATCTGCAGCTGCCGATGCTCAGCCAACCGAAGGCGATGCCAAGAAAGATGACAAAGAAAAGCCCGTAGAAGGCGAAGTCGTCGACAAAGGCGAACAGACTAAAGACAAGAAAGATTAGCAGTTAATGTTGGCGCCTAGTGCCGAAGCCATATCCGCATTTGCTGCTGTCGCTTCGGCAGTTACGGCTTATTTCGCTTTCAGAACTTCAAACAAAGTACTTAGTACGCCAGTTTTGCCAATAATCTCCGGGAACTACATTTTTGACAAAGAATACATACAACTCCAAAATATTGGCAGTGGTCCAGCGTTAAATCTTAGACTCCAGCCAACAAGCAAGCACTATGTTGACATAAGACAATTGATCGAGTTTGAGCTCGAGCAAGTACATAACTCTATATACCCTAATGAGATAATCAATATTTCAATTGCAATTAAAGGCACAAAAAACATATCTACCGATGACAGGAAATTTTACAACTATAGCTTTATAGATATGGTTAAGACAAAACCAGTCGGTATCATATACAATGATATTTACGGTAAAAAGTGGATTAGCAAGCTAATCTATACAGAGGATAAGAGTATTAGAGGGAGAGCAATTAGTATAAAACATACTAAGACTTATGGATTAGTCTATTATCTTTGGGACCGTCTTCATTCAAAAGCATTTAAGATATCAAGACGACTTAGAGAGAGAAAGTATGCGAATGGCAAGACTACATGAGTAAACGTGATTATTATGAAGTTTTAGGGGTTGGCAAAGATGCCAGCGCCGATGAGATCAAGAAGGCTTTTCGGCGTGCCGCAGTGCAACATCACCCTGACAAAGAAGGTGGTGACGAAACCAAGTTTAAAGAAGTCAACGAAGCCTACGAAGTCCTGAAAGATGCCGAAAAACGCAAGCGCTATGATCAGTTTGGTCACGCTGGCGTCGGTGGTGCTGGTGGCGGTCCAAGCGGTGGGGGTTATGGCGGTTTTGGTGGTCAAAACGTCAACTTTGACTTTGGCGACATGGGATTTGGCGACATCTTTAGTAGTTTTTTTGGCGGCGAAGCGCAGCCACGTCAGCGTGCACGCCGGGGACGCGACGTTGAAACGCAGTTAGAACTAACCTTTGAAGAAGCAGTGTTTGGCGTCGAAACCAATGTAAAGCTCAACATCGACGACTCTTGTGAACATTGTGGCGGTGACGGCGCCGAACCCGGGTACGACCTCGAAACCTGTCCTACCTGTAAAGGAACTGGCCAGGTTGTGCGCGTCATGCGCACGATCCTAGGTAACATCCAGCAGGCAAGTGTCTGTAGTGACTGTAATGGTCGTGGCAAGCGTCCGAGCAAAGTGTGTAGTGTGTGTCATGGCAAAGGTACGCAGCGTCGCGAGCGCAAGATTGATCTAAAGATTCCTGCTGGCATAGACGACGGTGCAACAATTCGCTTGCGTGAGTATGGTGAAGCAGTACAGAGCGGCACAAAGGGCGACCTATATGTACATATACGCGTTAAATCGCACAAAAAGTTCACACGCGAAGGCGACCTGATACTGAGCCACGAAACAGTTAGCATGGTAGATGCAGCACTTGGCGCCGAGTTAGATGTTGACACAGTTGACGGCAAGATCCGCATGAAGGTACCGGCCGGCACACAGTCTGGTGCAGATTTTAAGCTGTCTGGTCATGGCGTGCCGCACATGAAAAAGGAAAGCCGTGGTGCGCACATTGTCACTATCGACGTTGAAACACCAACCAAACTGTCAAAACGACAGCGTGAATTGTTGGAAGAGTTCAAGGCCGACACTGGCAAGCGCTCATTCTTTTCGTAGGTCATTGACAAAAGCATAAGTGGTCTGCCACTATTCTGATAAAGAAAAGAGGTGGACTGACTATGCTTTTTTTGATTGGGGTTGGGCTCGGTGTGTTGTTGGGCTATTTTTTGACACGACCTTCAAAGCAAATTCAGGCTCCGCCACCCGTTGACTATGCTGCGCTGAGACGTCAGGCAGCCGCCGAAATCGATCTGTGGGTTGACAAATATCCCGAAGCGGAACGGCATGTTGTTCGTGGCATTGCTTCAAATATGCGTAACGGCGTTTTGCCGCACCCAGCTGTAACCCCACCTCAGCAGCATGTCGTTACTCAGCAGCAACAGGTAGTAAGTCCTGTAGTCAAGGTCCAGCGAGACAGCAAAGACGACGCAGTGTCGATCTTGGCATATTTGGGAGCAATTGTGGTTGTCGCTGGTATCACGGTATTTTCGGTACAGGCCGAAGGCGGTTTGCGTTTTTTGCTGCTTGTCTGTATGTCAGCGATGTTTTATGCTGGTGGGCTTTTACTTCGATCGGTCGTTTCCTTGAAGAACGTTGCCAATACATTTTTGGCAATTGGCCTGATTGCCGCTCCGTTTGCCATGCTTAGCCTTGGCTCTGTCCTTGATGCGCCACAATCAGTGATAGCATTTATGTCGAGTCTTGTGTGTATGGCCCTATACGGCATCACTGCCATGCTTATTTCGTCGGCTTTACTGCAATACGTGTTCTTAGCGTCCGTTTTTGTAACTGGCCAGACAGCCACAGCCACCATAACAACCGATTTTTCGTGGTTCATGTTGACGTTGAGCCTGACTGGGCTGTTGGTTGCGGTTGTGCGGCGTGTATTTGGCGATAATGTCGAAGGTGTTGACCGTGTTGCGTTACTCATGACCCAGGGTGCGGCAGTGACTAGCGCGGCATTGTCGATACTTGGCCTGACAGGCTATTCACAGTCGTGGCCTATTGTTGTTATGACGCTGTTGGTGTCGGCAGGGTATTTCTACTACAGCGGTAAGTACGAATGCGTACGAAGTGGCGACCAGCAGACATCATGGATTGTAGCCCAGACTATGGTTGTGATGGCAGTGGCACTTGGTGCAGGATTTTGGCGGAACTCGCTCGATGCTGCGGTGATCGCCATATTGCTTGCCGGTGTTGTCTATAGTGTCAGCTTACCGTTTTTCCAGCTCTTTTATGATCGTCGCAAGACACCGATTTTACAGAAGTATCACGTTGCAACCATATGCTTTTTGCCGGTTTTCGGTTTTGTGCTGAGTTTGGACGACGAAAAATTACGTCTTGTAGCGCTTGCGGCGGTGCTTGTGCAATATGCAGCCCTGCAGGTATTTCAAAAATATCAAGCAGCCGCCTATGGCTGGACAGTGGGCGCGCTTGTTGCCCCGCTTGCAGTATTCGATCTAGTCGCCACGGTTGACAATCCCATGCCCGACGGCGTGTACGCGTTAGCCTACGGTGCTTTTGTTGCTTTGTTCCTGTGGCTGTGGCTGCGGCGAAGTAGTGCATCGACAATCGTTTCGCCATATAACATGGGTTATGGCATTGCACTGGTTGCATTGTTTGCATCGGCTTTATTTGCTAGCGAACAGGTCATGGTGTGGGCGCTATTATGGATTGCGGCATCGCTGGCTGTCGCTACGTGGCGAACCAGGGCTATGTTACTGCCAAGCCTAGCATTGTCTAGTGTGTTTGCGGCTTTTTGTGTCGAGACTGCCCATGTCACGACGCAGCCTGTCGCAGTACCGGTGGTGCTGTTTGTCGTTGCTGTATCGTCGTACATGGTGGCACGAGCGTTTAAGTCGCAGTTTGGAGATGCATGGACGGTCGTAGGGCTTGAGTTTCGTAGCATATCACTCGCAGCCGTGGCGATGAGCATATTCTTGAGTCTTGGTGCCGACGCAGAACGTATGGCGCTATTATCGTTGTATGCATTGGCCGTTTTGATGCAGATCGAGGCGTGGCTGCATAGCCAAACAACACGGGAGCTGTCGGCGGCACTATTTTTGGTTTCGGCATGGTGGACACTTGGCTATAACGGTGTAGATAATATACTTGCCTATACCTATGCTGCGGCTGCATACGCTACTGCGATCGCTTACTGGCATCGCATGGTGACAAATGGCAACAATCAGACATACAGATCGCTCAGTGTCGCTGCGGGTCTACTGGCAGGCATTCCTATAGCTCTTGCGGCGCTTACCGACAAAGACACATACGCGTTACTGGCAATTTTGCAGAATGTATTGTTGGTGATATTTGGGCTACTACCAGAACTCAAACCACTGCGCTGGATTGGTTTTTGGACTATTGTTGCACTCATTTCACTACAGTTATTAACATATGGATTCTTGTTCCTGTGGTTTGTGGGTGCCGTTCTGATAGGCTTGGCAATTTTCATGGCGCTCCGCCACAATCAACCGCCGAGTGGGAAGTAGCTTTTTGACCTGTTATACTAGGCGTAACACTAACCATAAGCCAAAAAGCGCTATGATTCAGAAACAAAACGGCTTCATCACAATGCTCATAGTTATATTTGTCGTTCTAGTTGCGGCAATTGGCTTGGTTTTTTGGCGAGTCATGAAAGCAAACTCGTAAGGTTTCTTGTTGTCAACAACAGCAATAGTTATGCTAAACAATATTCTACAAAATCTTAATGAGCTAGGATATATACATCGGCTTTAACACTATTCACCGTTTTGCCCAATTTCTAACCACCAAACTGACACAATAATTCTGTCTGGTGGCATGTTACACGAAGTTATCGACTAGCTATAAAACGGCACGCCTCTCGGCCCATAATTGTCACTCAGTTTCACTGCGAAGGTTTTCCTGCCAACTCACAATCTTGGTCACAAAAATCAGCGCAATCGTCGTGTCGAATCAGTCCATTAGAAGTTGCCCTCTGCACGAGCAGTATTGGCGTCTCTCGACCATATCTATTTTAGATATACCCTAATGGACGAGTTTGGGTTAGTGGTGCTAGCGTCGTAATGGCTCGACAATTGTCGAGCCGTCTTCTTGGGGCACGATACTGTAAACATCAGCTTCTGGGGCAACCCTGATTGCATCAACATAGCCATCAGTCACTCGCACTGCTGCTCGATTATCTATGCCAAGGTATGCTTCGTCTGGAAATTCCCTGAATCTGCTGCTAACAGATCGAATGAACGCTTCTTTGCGTCCACCAATCCTAGACTGTATTGAGGTATCGGGTTTATCGAAGTGTGGCGTTATGACGGTATCCTTGACTAGATGCAAACCATCCACATATCTATAGTCCCACGCTTCTCCAGATGCTGCGGTGTAACTATCCGAGTCGCTATAACCGCTCTTGAAACCTACGATTGCTCCTGCACTTACGCCGCTCATTACAAGTCGCCCAGCGTGAGCTGCGGCTCGTACTCTTTCGAGGGTGCCGGTTCTGGTCCAAATCTCCATCAGCCTTGCGGTATTTCCACCACTAACGCTAATGAGATCTGCCCATTCAATATATTCCGACAGGGGGTCTTCGTTGAATCCATGTAGTATCTGAGTTTGCACGCCAAGCTCCCCAAAAAGTGTGGTCATGCGTTCGGTTGACTGCCGAAAAGTGTCAATATTCTGTTTAGGGGTTGCTGCAATCACTACCCTTGGGCGCTCTGCGCCAGTTAAGTCCAAAGCTTCTTTAAGGAAGACTTTTGAGATTGTACCTCCGCCGTAAACAGCATTAAGGTGGGAGGCTGCACATAGTTCTGAGGTAGCCATTATTAATAATTTAACATAAAATATACAAAAAAGCAAACTCCTTGCAAAACCTTCTTAAATTAGCAATAATAAAACCATTGCTAATCAGACCATAAGTAGAAATTATAGGTAAAAAAATGCAACATGATAATAAAATAGATTTAGCCACACGAAAATACACATCTCGGCTAATTGTTGAGCGCGCGTTAGCTCGAGGTTGGCACATAACTGGCTTTGAAACCAATGGCGCAATCTTTTTACTGCATATTCCCGGTCGTACAAAGCCGGTGCAGATTTTTAGTTCTTCTCCGCCCGGAATTACGTATCCCGCATCAAAAATTGCGGGTGATAAATATATAACAAATCAAATTTTAGGAAATGCAGGGCTCCCTGTGCCTGAAGATTATGTATATTCGCTTGTTGGCGAAAGAGACGAAAAGCGGCTTAAAGCATTTTTAGATAAGCACAAAACAATTGTCGTGAAGCCACTTGATGCATCGCACGGCAAAGGAGTGACGGTTAATATTCGTACCGAGCAACAGCTACATGCTGCGATCGAAGAGGTTAGAGACTTAACTGACAGAGATACGCTGGTGATCCAACAACAGGTTGCCGGACATGATGTGCGTGTATTGTGCATTGATTATGAATACGCCGGCGCACTTAGCCGCATACCGGCAAGCGTTATTGGGGACGGAACGCACAACATTCGAGAACTTATTGACATTACAAACAGTAGTCACGACAGAGGCCTGAATTACATGGCACGGCTTAACATAATCGACACAGAAAAAGCCGAACAGTATCTAGGCACAGAGGGGATGTCAGAGATACCACTCGATGGTACTGAAGTCAGGGTCATAGGTGTGGCAAATATAGGCATGGGTGGTGAGAGAAAGATTATAACTGGCAACGTCCCACAGTTTATGATAGACTTTGCCACCAAAGCAGCTCGGCTGATCGAGTTACCGGTGTGTGCAGTTGATTTCATGGCAGAGGTCGAGCCGTATCCAGGAGCCACTCAAGACGATATAAAGCCCTATATTATAGAACTTAATGCATGTCCACAATTACTGATTCACGAAGATCCATCATCAGACGAACAAAAAGCATTTATTGACCAGTACTTAGATTATATTGCTAAGAGTTCAAAGTTAAGCGGTGACGACTTTGACGTGCGTCCTGACATACTGTAGGTCACGCTCGAACTGAGCTTTGTCGCGGTGGTGGAGTATGATGATTGCGCACATTTTATAACCCTCGGATGATTTGCCGACGTGTGTTCCGAGCGGCTGCTTAACAGATATATAATTCAATGACCTTAGATTTTTTAATTCATCCTCGTTGCTTATTCCTGTGAAGACACCTGATGTTTTTGGAAACAACTCTAGAACAGCGCAGTTTTCGCTTATTTTCGACTCAAGCACAAGCTTCTCATTCAGCGCGAGGCGTATGGCGTTACCAGTGATGTCTATGCCATTTGCAAGAGCATGCATACGTTCACGGTAGCCACCGTTGCGAGCACCAATTTCAACTATCATAGGTCCATCGGCAGTTCTGATGATTTCTATATGCGCAGGTGAGCTTTTCATCTGCAACGCTCGACAGCCAATCGCAGCAGTTTCGCGAATTTCTGCTATCTGGCTAGGGTCAAGTGCCGAGGGTAGCACGCGACTGTAGTGGAAATTGTCATCATAACCTATGTCATAACCTGTTTGATAGTCGACAACTGCGTCTAGTACATGTGGTACGCCGCCGGCGTCGACAAACGCGTCGACAGAATGGATAGGACCAACCATAAACTCTTCGATGAGTAACTTCGGAATACGACCTGGTGCATACCGCGCGTAGACCGCATCTATCATGGAGACTGTTTTCTGGTAATTATGAATTAGTTCGTTTAGGTTATGATTTTTGGTGACTAACAAACTTTTTGAAAGGTTAGCTGGCTTGAGAATCAAGGGGTAGCCATGATTTTTAGCAAAATCTATAACAGCAGCCTTACTTGATGCTTCTGCGAAATCAGGACTGATTTTGCGCTCTGCATGTTTAAAGTACTCGCGCATAAGCTCTTTGTCGGTGCAGGCTGCTGCTGATTTAACAGACAGTCCACTAAGACCGAGCTTACTTGATATATATGCAGCATGTGGCACATAACTTTCATAGGTAGTAAGGACTCCGTCAATTTTAAAGCGCTGCGTAAGCTCTTGAAGAGCGGTATCTATAGTTGACTGACTCGTAAAATCACATACAACACGGTGTTTGAGTTTCTTTGCGGGACTATTGGTTGTTTTTTGGTCTCGTAAAGTTACATAGTCCATGCCATTGTCAACAATGTATTCCCGCAGTGTATGGAAACTTCTACCAACGATCAAGAGTGTTTTCATATTGACAAATATACCATAAAATACTATAATATACAGGCTAGTTCAATAAATCAAATACATAATTATAAATAGTTTGCTAGTATGTGATTAAAATGGCAAGAACAGATTTTCATAAAGTAGTTATAGGCCGAGCTGAATTGATCCATTTTATGGACTTTGACATTGCTGATGTACCCGCAAAAGTTGACACTGGTGCATACCGTTCCGCCTTACATGCCTCGGATATCATGGTAGACGATAATGGACTGTTGTCATTTTGCATTTTGGGAAATCATCCAGTTTGCGGTGCACTTGCGTCGGTGTATTCTACTCGCGAGTATAAAATTGTACATATTGCTAACTCGTTTGGACACAGAGAAGAACGTTATGAAGTAAAAATGCGCGTTAAACTAGGGCCAAAAGTTTTTAAGGCAACATTTTCGTTGGCAGATCGTTCTAAGAAAATCTATCCGGTGTTACTGGGCCGCAAAATGCTCAACAGTCGTTTCGTTGTTGACACGGCAGAGACATCGATTAATCGCATAGAACTTAAAAAGCAATATGGTATCGATTTTCCAATAGACGAAGAAGAAGGCCGCGAATGAAGATTGCAATTCTGTCCAAAGGAGGCGGCAACTACTCAACACAGCGCCTCAAGCAAGTTGCCAAAGAACGTGGCCACACTGTGCGCATAATTAACTATGCAAAATGTTACGTTACAGTCGAGAAAAACAATCCAGTTGTTCACTATAAAGGCGAGGCATTAACTGGATTCGACGCAGTTGTGCCGCGAATTGCTCAGAGCTATACCAAATACGGATCGGCTATATTGCGCCAGTTCGAGATGCAGGGCGTTTATACGACTGCCAGCTCTATTGCTATCAACCGTTCACGTGACAAGTTTCGTTCGTATCAACTACTAGCGAAAGCCGGAGTAGATATACCAAAGACAGTGTTCGCCCGAGAGACTGCTGACCTCGACGACGTGGTCGAAAAAGCCGGCGGCGCACCATTGATCATCAAGGTAGCACGAGGAACGCATGGCAACGGCGTGGTGCTTGCTGAGACTCGCAAGGCAGCCCAGGCTGTAATGCAAGCATTCTATGTTGAGGGTGTAAGCTTTTTGGTGCAGGAATTCATCAAGGAATCTGCCGGTACTGACATCCGTGCATTTGTTGTAGGAAACCGCGTCGTTGCCAGTTACAGGCGCCAGAGCCTGGACGACGATTTTCGCTCAAACCTTCACCAGGGTGGCGAAGGCCGATCAGTCAAGCTCACAGAAGAAGAAGAAAAAACCGCCGTCAAAGCTGCCAAAGCCATGAACCTCGCGATCTGCGGTGTTGACATGATGCGAAGTGATCGTGGACCTTTGGTCCTTGAAGTGAATTCGAGTCCAGGCTTTGGAATCGAAAAGATTACCGGCCGAGACGTGGCAACAAAAATAATCGAATACATCGAGCGAAATGCAAAACAAAGAAACCGCAAAGACCGTATCGGCGCCTAAGCAAACAGGTCCGCTACTCTACATTGTTATTACACTTCTTCTGACTGTCATACTGGTAGTCGCAGGATTTTGGCTTTATAAAAACGTTACCAAGATTGATTATGTCCAGGCGACCATCAAAGGACAGGCCTATAAACTAGAGGTGGCAAACTCCGAAAGCGAGCGCGAAAAGGGCCTGTCGGAGCGAGACAGTCTACAGGCAAACCATGGCATGCTATTTGATTTTCAGCAAGACGGCGATTGGAGAATATGGATGTTGCAGATGCGTTTTCCAATCGATATCGTGTGGCTGAATGCTGACAAAAAAGTTGTTGCCGTCAAGGCAGATGCCACGCCAGGTTCGTATCCTGAAGTGTTTCATGCCGACCAGCAAAATCGCTACGTGATTGAATTGAATGCTGGTGATGTATATCGCCTAGGGTTGCAGGCTGGTGATACGGTGCAGTGGTGATATTCTAGGTATATGAATACGTTCGTGCTTATTGGCGTTACGACTGTGCTGTTTGGCGTACTGCCGCTGGTGTTGCGTAGCAATGCAGTATTTATGCTGTTGCTTCTATGTATTGGCGATGTTGCGGCAAAATTGGTTGGTCAAGATGTGACGCAGATTGTGAACTCGGTTGTGAATGTCAATGTACCAGTCATGACTATTGTGCAGATATTTTTGGCTGTCATACTACCGCTGGTTGTCCTGTTGATGTTCCGAGGATCGGTTCGAGGCGTGAAGCTACTCATGCAGGTTGTACCAGCCGTAGCCGCGGTCTTGTTGGCTATGATGTTCGTTGTTGCGAAATTGCCATACAATCTACAGCAAACCATCCAGAACGACTCATTGTATGGAACGATCGAGACCTTTTTCCCAGTTGCTGCCGTCGCCGGGGCGCTGTCTGCCTTCTTCTATATCTTGTCCATCAGGCCTAAACACGATCATCACGATAAAAAACACCACAAATAAAAAGCTGGCCCTACCAGAGGTATGATCGCAGATCGACAGGCATGTCGCGTGATTCTAGCGGTGCCCATTCTTCATAAGCGATACAGGTATTTTGTGTCGAACCCAATACGCTATTTTTCTATATATAGGTAAGAAACGGAAGACGACTATTGTGCTTACTACAAACAACACCGCCAATACGACTATCGTTCGTCGCTTACTCATGTTTTTGTTTGCTTCCTGCACGTTGACGTGCATCCAGCTGAGCAGCGTGATGGCTCACAGTAGTTGGAGGGACCAGTGGGGCTTGCCTTATCGCCAAAAGAAAAATACTTTTGGTACGATAACCCTTTCATATGCCACTGGCATATGACGGGCAAGGGACCGGGGTTTACTACTAGCAAACCCGTTCAAGCCCCAATTGTGCGCCTTGCCAAAAACAAAACCCCACTTGCGTGGGGCTCTATTTTTGGAGGGACCAGTGGGGCTTGAACCCACGACACCCTGCTTAAAAGGCAGGTGCT
>CAYRPO010000029.1:0-13048 GCA_964426305.1 uncultured Candidatus Saccharibacteria bacterium | reverse complement strand
CGTCCGTATTCAGAGGGTGATGGTGACCTTCTTCAAGGATCCCCTTTCTCATCGAGAGTATATAATGTCTGTGCGGAGGCACGGTCACAGTATATACTCGAGGGTGGTACACGCAACTTCATCGGGGGCTGCGTGGTTCAGAATAGTCCTTATACAGACAGTACTCCTCTGAACCACGCAGCGATATGCTTTTGTCCATCTTGTAAAATGTCATCGGGCTTTTCAAGTCGAAAAACCTCAATGTAAAACACTATACACTATTCGTGCATTATTGTCAACTATTTTGTACTATGTAGCTTTGTACGTCGAATTTCCTCTTGAGTCCGTTGTATACCATACTACGGACAGTGCCATACACAGGACGTTCTGCCCATGGTCGGTCATGGAGGCCTGCTACACTCCACAATATACCGACATAACCGTTTGGGTCATTACCATCTATGCTATAAAAGTCGTTCAAATACACCAGTGCATCCAAAGCCTGTTGTGGCGATTCAGACCATTCGAGGACCTTTTTCGCCCAATACATGCGCATATAGCCATGCATTTTACCTGTGCGAGTAAGCTGGCGCTGTGCTGCGTTCCATGCCGGATCATGTGTTTGGGCTTGCTCGAATTGATTGACAGTGTACACATACTCTCGAGGGTCGCTCACATGTTTAGCAAGCGTCGCGCGGGCCCAGGCGGGTACCGCCGCCAGTGTTCGATACTGTGGCGAGTAGTAGCAAAAATTGTCCGACAATTCTTTGCGAACTACCAGTTCTTCCGTCAGAGCGTCGATGTCTGTGCGTAGTGTTTCGTGCTCTGCAAGAACCTCGTACAGGCGAGTAACAACAGTCAATGAGCTTAGCTGGCCAAAGTGCAGGTACGGGCTCAAGTCACTCATCCCCCGAACCGAAGGATCGTTGCGTGCCAAAGCATAACCCTGTAAGCGGTTTTGTATAAATTCTTCAAGCGCGCCGTGTGCAGCGACCTCTCCGCTCTGCCACACATATTGGACATTATTGCGCGGAAGCGTTTGTCGCAGAGCATCAATCTGTGCACTCAGCGCCGAGATCGGCATCACAACACCGGGCCATGCGTAGGGATGTGGCTGCACGGGTTGCGGTGCATGTACGTACTGTTCTAAAAGTTTGTGAATTTTTGGACGAAGCGTGCGAGCACCGACTTCTTGCTTATTGCTGGCTTGCCATACTGGAACAATATTGTGAGTGTCTACAACATATAAAGGCGCTTCCAGCGCCAAGGCAAGCCGTTCATGTAATCTACGAAAAGCCTGCAAAGGGCTAAAATCTACATATACAGAGGCGGGCTGCACATGGTGTGCGAACCATTTCATGCGCTCTGCTGGATCTCCAAAAAACATCATAAACGGTATACCAAGAGATTTCAGTTCAGATTCAACCTGGCGTAATCCGTCCAGCATAAAATCGTATTGTTCGCGCGAGCTAACCTGGTCTTCGTGTAGTAAACAAAAAGCTACCGCCAGTGGTAGCTTTTTTTCGATTGCATGAGCCTGCGCGGCAAGAAGCGCATGATTGTCATGAACCCGCTGGTCGCGACCCATGATGTATACAACGCATTTGCCAAGCCCATGAGCTACACCTGAGTGCAGCAAAGCAACGCGTGAATTAGTAGGTGATTTCTCCACGACTTGGATCTCCGACAACAATTCGCTGATCGGGTTCGATTCCCTGCTTTTTAAGCTCGCGCATAATTCCCATTTTTTTCATAATGTCGCGTAAACGTTGCGTGCCAAATTCGTTCGAAAAGTCGGTTCGCTCTGTAAATTTCTCGATTTTTCGACCCTTAACCAAAAAATAATCCTTTTTCTTTTCAATCGTCCAAGAATCTGGCTTTTCGGCAAGCCGAATCACCGGCATCGCTTCTGCCTCTTCCTGCGCAGTTGCAAGCTCTTGTCGATGCGCAGCAACAATTCGGTGCAGTTCGTAAAGCACTAGGTCAAGTCCCCGCTTTGCATACGACGACAGTGCATAGACGTGCTTCACGCCAGCCTGCTGCAGTGCTTCTGTTTGCATGGCAACCAAATCATCATCGAGTAATTCAATTTTTGTCAGTGCTACGATTTCGGGCTTCTTACTTAGTTCATCACTATAGGCAGACAACTCTCCCCGGATAGTCACATAGGCGCCCGCAACGTCATCTTGTGTGGCATCGATCAGATGCAACAGTACGCTACATCGCGACACGTGCTTCAAAAAAGCGTCGCCCAGACCCTTGCCTTCACTGGCACCTTCGATCAGCCCGGGAATATCGGCAACCAGCAATGCGTCATTGTTCACATCCACAACGCCCAAATGCGGTGTCAAAGTTGTAAACGGATAGTCGGCGATTTCAGGGCGAGCATTGCTAACTGCTGTCAAAAAGCTGCTTTTTCCAGCATTTGGCAGCCCAACAAGTCCAACGTCGGCAATGACTCGTAATTCGAGTTGTACGTTTAAAACGTCACCGCGCTCGCCTTTTTCGGCAACACGTGGTGCCTGGCGAACAGACGACACAAAATGAGCGTTGCCAAAACCACCTTTGCCGCCAAAAGCGACAACCGCTTCCTGTCCATCAGCCGTAAGGTCGTACAGTAGTGTGCCGGATTCATCCAAGATGCTTGTACCGACAGGTACGGCAACACGTAAATCGTCTGCACTACGGCCTCGTTTATTGCTACTGCCGCCATTTTGACCGTGATCGGCCTTGACTTCTTTTTGATAGCGAAACGACGCAAGGGTGTTCTGGTTACGGCTCGCGACAAATACAACGTCACCACCCTTGCCGCCATCGCCACCGTCAGGACCGCCCTTGTCTACGTAAATCTCATGACGAAAGCTTACCTTGCCATCGCCACCGTTTCCGGCTGTTACTTGAATTTTGACTGCATCTACAAACATATATCTGGTACAGTATAGCAGTATTATCACATTTCTACTCTACTGTGACATGTTTTTGGCTCATTTCAACCATTCGTCGCAGAGCAAAAAGACCCCATTTAGAGGTCTTTTTGTGACTTCTCAATGCCTACCAGATAAATTTGTACTGTCCAAATTCGCTTGGCGGGATCGTACGATACGTTACTCGACCGTAATACGGATAGTTCATGTCGGATACCAAGATTGTACCATCGGCATTGACGCGCTCAACAAACGCAACATGTCCGAGGCCTCCGGCAAGTCCTGTGTTTCGGTGCCACAACACCGCACCATCTATGGGATTTTCACTCACTGTGAGGCCAGCATTTTGTGCAATTGGAGCCCAGGTTGCCGCGTTGCCTAGATTACGAGGCAACGGACGTCCAATCTCGATGCGTCGGTTAGCGGCGTGCCACGTACAATACCCTGCAGTATAGCCATTGCCACCATAGATCGCGGTACTACCCCACGCAAAACCACTATATGAACCACTGGTATAGGTTGGGCGCGGCGGGGCAGGCTGAACGCCTCCGGGAATCAAAATATACTCGCCAACCGGCAGACCGGTGGTTTCGATATCATTCACCATAATGAACTGCTCTTTGTTTGAGCGATACTTAGCAACAAGCGCATCTATAGTATCACCAGATGCAACCTTGTATACAATACCATTGCTCGGCGGAATCAGTAGCTCTTTACCAGCAGCAACTGCATCGCCACTCAGTCCGTTTGACCATCGTATACTGTCTGATGTAATGCCAAACTTCGTCGCCAAAGCATTCAATGTATCACCCTGCACGGTGACGTATTTTTCGATAAATTTACGTGATTTTGAGCCACCGTTGACGAGCTGCGGCTTTGCAATCACCGTCTCGTCTGTTGTAACAGTAGCCAACTTTGCCGTATATGAATCGGCCTGGTTTGTAACGCTATCTACTTCGGACAAGCTCGCTGCTCGCGCGATATTTGCGGCGATATCTGCCGAAGAAAGGGTATCTAGAGGTCCTTGAGCTGCGCCTACCGATCCCTGAGAAAACACGGGACGGCTGCTATTTTCTTGGGCTGCCCGGTTGTGGCCGCCCCACACGAGAGCTGTCACTAGAAATATCAGTGCTATATTGGCAATAACGAAGGTGTTACGAACCAGTGCTTTTTTGAATCGGCGAGTACGAGTCTTCAAAGCCTTCTTTGGAAATAATTCTGTTATGGAAGGTTTTGATTTTTGCGATGGACTGGGCCGAAGCGCAGGCAAAAGTTTACGAATAACATTCTCCTGTCCCATACTGGGACGTTTCGCAGGTGCTATCGTTTAGTCATTATTTGAAAGTTTTGCAAGTGCTAGTGCTCACATAGCAGCAACACAGACAAAAACAAGAAATATGCTGATAGTGTGCGACCGATTTCTGGAACCCTCTTCGTTTTGCTTTAGTGAAGCATATACGCATCACCAAAAATCGTATTACTACGGTATCAAAGCATATGCATACTTGTCAAGCCCTTCTGGCATAATCACCTCTGTTAGACGGTGGTACTAATAGGTCGCGCACAGCACTTTACAGTGCTCTTGAGCTAATCTTTCATGCTCTTCTTGTGTTCTTGAAAAATATACTTTTCCGTCGTCGCCAGCAACAAAAAACAAGTAATCAGTCTGGGCAGGATGTGCGACTGCTTCGAGGCTACTTGCCGTAACGTTGGCGATGGGCCCCGGTGGCAAACCTGCATGAAGACGCGTGTTGTATGGCGAGTCTATAGTGCCGTCGCGTTCCACGCCCAATATATCTGACGCATATTGATAGGTTACGTCGGAGCCAAGTGGTATGTTTTTGTGTAGCCGATTATAAAATACTGATGCAATCGTCTTCTGCTGATCGGCATTTGACGACTCCTTGAGGACAATTGATGCAAGCGTAATGGCCCGAAACGGACTAAGTCCTTGTGCGCTGAATTGTTCGATACGATCTGGAGCTAATATCTTTGCCATCTCGTCCAACGCCTGACGCACAATATCTTCCGGAGTAGTGGTGGTAATTCGCTCATACGACTCCGGATACAGATAGCCTTCTAAGCTCGCCCCATCCGGCTTGCCCACAAGAGCAGGATGGTTTTTATAGGCACTTGCGTCAAGCGCTTTATCAACGGCCGTCGGCTCAAACCCTGCCTTAACCATGCTGCTTCGTATCTGATCGAGTCGTAGCCCTGGCAAGATTGTGAACAGACCCCTTTGTACTTTACCGTTAGATATCGCATCGGCAACCTGTGGAATACTATATGCACTATCAAGATCATATGTGCCAGCCTGAAGCAATTCTCGAAGATTATTACTAGCTACGTATCGCTCAAATGCCCATGAACTCTTGATGACACCTTTCTCTTGTAGTAACTTTGCGATGTCAGATGCCGAGCTGCCTGATTCTATGGTCACTGTAATCTGCTTTGACGTGCTTGTTCGTGGCTCTAGCTGATCAGAGTACCACATGCGCACGCCAACTAGGCTACAGCACACGAATACCACACCCATCATGAGCGAGAAAAGTGCTATTCTGCGCTTCGAAAGACGACGTGATTTTGTGGTTGTGTTATATTTCATGATGATCTCCCAAATAGTCTTGCAAAATCAGCCGAGCAGCCTCGGCGTCAACAAGACCCTTGTGCTCACGTGCCACGCGCCCCAGTGCTTCTTCGGCAACTACGCTGGTCAGGGTTTCATCCTGGAAAACAAGCGGTATCCCAATATCATTAAGGTGTTCTCGGCAAAATGCATATACATATTCACTCTGCGCCGTTAGCTCACCCTGTAAGTTACGCGGGACTCCAACCACGATCAGGTCTATGGCATATTCTTGTATGACGCGGCTGAGGTGAGCCTGAAAATCGGCATCATTGATTATGGTAGTTAGTGCTTCAGGCAAGCGAGCGATCGTGTTAACGCGCGCAACGCCAATCCTTTTTTCTCCGACATCGAGCGCCAAAAGATTAGTTGCTACTGGTACTGGATTCATTCTTGAATATGATGGTTATTTTGTCAGGATTTGAGGGGGTTTTGCGGACCCAAAACGGGCTGTATTCTACGGTTACACTCGAGACGCCGGGCAGTGATTCAATCGCTTGCACCGTTTCGCCATACTTTTTGCCTGCTACTGCATCCTTAATCGCACCGGCATCCTGCTTTATACCGGTCGTGGCGGTCGTACTGACGGCAACTAAGATATTGGTGGCTGATTTACGTTCTTTTGTTGTAAGTTTAGCTGTGCTAACGCCACTATTTAGGACAGTTTGCGTTGGGTTGTTTAGTGTTTTTTGTGCTTCCGACTGCAAGATTTGGTCAAGTGATGACTGCTCAACCCCTTGCATTGCATACTTGAACAATCCCGTGGCTGTTACTTCCGTTGCCTCGGACCCAACGGCCGGCGTACAGTTGATGCCTCCTGGGTTTGCCGATGTAAAACTATCTGCAATCACGACCTGGCCACTCGATGTCAGTTGATCGCTGAGTTGCTTGACGTATTCATCTGTCTTTTTGGAGCTCAGTTGATTCTTTAGGTTGGTACAGTCGTCTTCCGATACAATCTTAATTTCTTTTGTCGTACCACCTCCCATGCCAACCTTGTCAACAGCACTCATGGACGTAAAGCCAGAAACAGCATACGCCCGTGCGCTCAGATTGTATTTGTCGCCTGGCGACTGAGCAATCACAGTCACCTCGGCCGATGGCTTATCTGACTTACACGTATTGCCCGTATAGCCACTTGGAGACACAGTGGCATCTGTCTGGGTGATAAACGTATAGCTACCCGAGCTGATGCCTGTACCAGCGGGAACTGTGCGCACCGTATCGCTTAACTTGTCATCTTTGCTGCAGTTATAAAATGTGACCTTACCAGATGCTTTTGTACCGACGTCTTTTGTACCAGTAGCTGGCGCTTTAGCAGTTTCGGCCTTGTCCAATGTCTTTGTTGCAAGTGGAACAATACTCTTGGCAACATCAGCAACTTTCACTTCCGCACTGGCCGTAACGGTGGTATTGATGGGCAGTGATTTGTTTTGAGTTACGATAGTGATCTGCGCCTTCGGCAGTACAACTGCTGCGAAGACCCATCCGACGATCAGCAAAATGACTGCGGCTATACCCAATCCAAGACGAAGCCGGAATGATTCAAAATTTGGGACTTTTAATTTTTTATCTTTTTTGGCTTTCGGTGTCTTTACGGCATCGCTAGGCTTCGCTTCACCCTGTAGCTCAATTGGCGCATCATCATCTGTTGTGTCTGTATCGCCAGCAAGTTCGCCTATGGGTTTCGTCTCATCGATGGGCGCATCCTCCACTAACACTGCATCTTCAGGATCATCATCGATTGCGGCCGGTATACCGGGCTTTGATTGCAAGGTTTTTGCGACGTACATTCCAGTGGCGCCTGCAATTGGCAAGAGTGCAGATTCATTTGTGATGAGCACCACTTTTTTACCGGCAACGGCCGCACCTTTTTGCAAGATTTTCATATTGACCGAACTCTGCAGAACAGTACATCGCTTTGGCAAAACCAGCGCCACTACGCCAGCTTTTGCAGCTTGTACTTTTTCGGTTATGGTCGTGATCTCGTCTTCGACGTCGATATAAATAGTGTCTTTTTTCATATGCGTAATAGTTTGTTTAGGCGATCCCTGACGCTATCGGTTGGTGCATCATATTGTAACAAAGTATCCATACCCACTCGCAATAAACCCATGGCCGTAATAAGTGTATGGTCGTCGATGAGCTCTGTCTCGTCGTGAATCCCAACAACCTGGCTTGGCTGAATCAGCTGTACGGTTGGTTTGCGGGTAAATGCCAGATTCTTGAACCACTGCTGCTTGGCCAGTGCGTCTGTAAGCATCTGCAAAGAAGCGCCACCACCACACAATAGAATCTTGTGCGGCAGGTGATCAAGCCGCGTGAACTCTTCAAGTGCCAACTCAACGCCGCCAAGCCACACGCTCAACGTCTTTTCTAGTGCATCTTCGACACTCTGGCGGCGCGGTTCCGGTGTGCGGCCAGTGGCAAGACCTAATTTGAGCGCTTCGGCTCGCTCGAAATCGACACCCATCGAACGTTCGATTGACTTTGTAAAGCTGCGGCCACCGATGCCGAACATCTTAGTGCCTTCTACGCCGCCTTCGTTGACAACGGCAATGTCGGTCGTACCACCACCAACGTCAATGAGTATGGCACTAAGTGTTGCATTTGGATCATCGCCGATCACCGACCGAGCCACGGCAAAGGGCTCAGCGGCAACTGTCAGCAAGTCTAAGTCCAATTGCTCTGCCACGCGCTCGATTGCTCCAATATGCACAAGTGGTGCAAAAGCTGTATAGAGCTGAACGTGCACATCTTTGCCTTTAAATCCTATAGGATTTGTGACACTATATCCGTCGATCTCGATCGATATGAGGGCGCTATTGACAAGTTTTAAGCCAATTTCTTTGCCGCCAGTCTCGCGCGCAAGCTGTTTTTTGGCCCTTGCCAGTGCCCGTTCTTGTACAAGTGAAAAAATGCGATCAACTTCCGAAACGTCCATCTCTTTGTCGGGGTCCGTACGACTAAAACGTACTGCGATGGTCGAGCCTTTTACCAGCTCACCAGCAATGCCGATAACTGCACTTCGGCCGCTCACACCAGCTTGCTGTTCTGCCTGATTTAGGGCAGCATTACAGTTTGCGACTACAGCAGCAATATCGGAGATTGCACCAGCTTGCATGTCAGCAAGACTTTGGTGCTCGCGACCAACGCCAATCACACGTAGTTCGTTATTTTCGTCGACACGGGCTATAAGAGCCTTGACAAATTCAGTACCAATATCAAGACCAATCAGTAAGCGCTCTGACGACTCGGCTTCCTTTGGTTCTGATTTTGCAGCTGACTTAAGTGCTTTGATTTTACCAAGCATATGCACTTAATTGTACCACGCTTACCCGGCCATGATGACCTTGAATATGTCGAATTTATACCAACACCGCTTTGATGCGTCGAACGCCAGCACTGCTAGCCTCTTCTTTGGTGATCTTGAAGTGTTTTCCGCCTTCGGCAAGCTTTGCAGTATTGGTCACATGCGGCCCGCCGCAGATCTCACGGCTATAATTCTCGCCGTCTGGATCACCGACAGTATAGACCTTGACGACATCACCATATTTGTCGCCAAAAGCACCCATGACACCCGCAGCCAGTGCCTGCTTAGTATTCTCTTCTCGCCATCCCATGGGCCAGTCTTTGTCGATTTGCTGATTCACTATGCGCTCAACCTCGGCAATTTGTTCTGCTGTAACTTTTTCTGGGTGGCTAAAATCGAAACGCAAGCGCTCGGCAGTGATGTTGCTGCCTCGCTGGATGACGTGTTCGCCCAAGACCATGCGCAGTGCCTTGTACATGAGGTGCGTTGCTGTGTGATATTTGGTTGTGATTTCACTGTGGTCGGCCAGGCCGCCCTTAAATGTGCCCTTGGCTGCTGTTTGCGACAGGGCGCGTTGTTTTGTCATAACTTCGTCAAAATCAGTTTTCCAGTTGTCGTCAAGCTTGATGTCACGCTTATACAGTTCTTCGAGCGTCAGTTCGCTTGGAAAGCCGTAAGTATCATGCAACATAAATATTGCCTGGCCTTGGGACATGTGTAGGTGCGCACCCTCGCCAAACAGTTTTTCGAATTCATGCAACCCTTTGCGCAATGTTTGGCGAAATGCTTTTTCTTCACGCACCAAAACAGCTACAATCTGCTCGCGGTTATCAGCAACCTCTGGGTAGTCGTTATGATATAAGTCAGCAATGGCCGGAACAATGCGTTCACACAGCCCCTGCTCTATACCAAGCTCAAACGCATAGCGGATGGCACGACGCATGAACCGGCGCATAACATATCCTTGTGTCTTATTGCTTGGTACAACGCCATCAACCGCCAAGAATGTTGCAGTTCGTAGGTGATCGGCAATCACACGCATTGCGGCCGTATGCTGATCGTATTTTTTGCCGCTCAGCGTCTCAAGTTGTTCAATAATCGGCCATAACAGACTGATCTTAAACATATCATCGCTGTCAATCTTGGCTGCAGCAATGCGCTCCAGCCCACCACCAAAGTCAACATTGGCCTTCGGTAATTCGCTAAAACTTCCGTCTTCGTTTTTCAGATACTGCATGAATACTGAGTTGCCGATTTCCATGTAGCGACCGCAGTCACAGTTTGGGTGACAATGCTCGCCCCATTTTGGATCGTGCTGGATATGCGCAAACTCATAAAATACTTCACTGTCTGGACCACCGGGCTCGCCAGCAGGCATATTTGCCGGAACGCCAGCCCGACTCCACCAGTTCTTTTTGGCGTCGTAAAAGAATATACGCCCGCCTTGCATGCCGTTTTCGTAGCCATCGGCTTCCGATCCTACAGCAACAATTTTGGCATCTACTCCCTTGTCATTGAACATTTTCTGCCACAAAGCTGCCGATTCATCGTCGCGAGGTACTCCTGCTCCCTGATCGCCTATGAATGCTGTGACATACAACTTGTTTGGGTCAAGCCCAACTTTATCGGTTAAAAACGAAAAGAACCAACTGAGTTGTTCCTGTTTAAAATAGTCGCCAAAACTCCAGTTGCCGAGCATTTCAAAAAAAGTCGTATGGCGATTGTCGCCAACCTCTTCGATGTCTTCGGCTCGCAGACACGTTTGACTGTCTGCAACCCGAGTGCCGCTTGGATGCGGCTCGCCCAGCAGATACGTGATGAGTGGTTGCATGCCACTACCAGTAAACAGCGTTGTTGGATCATTTTGCGGCACCAAATTGGCACGCGGCAGAATCGTGTGTCCATTTTCGTGGGCAAAATCTAAGTAGGCTTTTCTGATTTCTTGTGCTGTCATGCCATTCATCTTACCAGAGGGACGCCTATGTTGACAAAAGATGCTCGATGTCTGGGTCGGCGTGTGCACGACCTTCAAAACTATTCCTATACAACTATGGCACCACCCAATACAAGATCTTCATCATATAAGACAACTGATTGGCCAGGGGTTATTGCGCGCTCGGCATTTTGGAGTCGCAAAAGCCCTTTTTCATACTTACATGCCACAAGTGGTGCGCGATGCCTTGTACGAACCATATATGTCTCACCCATGCTGGGCAGACGCTTGATCCAATGTTCACTTGTTATGACAATTTCTTTTTTCCAAAGTCTCTCGTCATCGATCTGCGTTGTGACGTACACTTCATTCTTATTCATATCTTTGCCAACAACATAGTAGGGCAACCCTCCACCTACATGCATTCCCGAGCGTTGACCGATGGTGTAAAAGATCGCGCCATCGTGCTCGCCAATCTCGCGACCAAACTGGTCGATGATTGCCCCTGCCTCCGTCTGGACGTATTGCTGCAGAAATTCTTTGATCCCGACCTTGCCCACAAAACAGATACCCATGCTCTCTTTTTTTTGTGCAGTTATCAGCCCGCGGTCGGCAGCCATGGTCCTTACCTGAGGTTTGGTATATTCACCCAGAGGGAACAAGGTTCGCGCCAATGCTTCGCTTGTTGCACGATACAAAAAATATGTCTGATCTTTGGTGACATCTACGGCCTTAAAGAGTTCACCGTCTCTTGTGCATGCATAGTGTCCTGTTGCGATCATATCGGCACCCTGGTCGATGGCAGTGTCTAAAAACAGACGAAACTTGATCTCTTGGTTACACATAATGTCTGGGTTTGGGGTACGACCTAATTTGTACTCCTCAATCATATAATCGACAACCTTCTGTCTGTACTCTGTCTCGAAATCAAACATTCGAAAATCTATACCCAGTCGTACCGCAACACGCTTTGCGTCTTGGTAGTCTTCTTTCCATGGACACGGAAAGCCAGGAAGATCTTGGCTCCAGTTCTTCATATATACGCCGACAACGTTATAGCCGGCTTCTTTGACTAATGCTGCGGTTACCGAGCTATCGACACCGCCACTCATGCCTACAAATACTGTTTTCACGCTTGGTATTGTAGCACCAAACAACTCTGAGTTCTTAGTAGTCAAATGGCTGCTCGCCGCGTTGCAGGCTAGACTTGATTCGCTTCAGCTCATACTTTTTACCCAACCAGAACGTTGACAACAACAACGGTATAGCAATCACCGTGGGCTGCCACAAAATAACTGTTTGTTTGTTGCTTGATGCACTGGCATCAGTGGTGGTTGATTGCTTTGCCTCGCCGTTCGCAATCGACACAAGCTGCAGATATCCGACGGTATTATTTTTGTCAGTCACCTTGATGAGCGTTCTATACGTACCAGAGTTATCAAACTTATGCTTGATCGAAAAGTCTCCTGGTGTTGGCACCGAATACAGGTCTGGCGGCGTACCATCGCCCCAGTCGACACTCACCGCATACGGAGCCGAACCTCCCGATATTACTATGGGCCACACCAAGTCTTGTCCAGGATTCGCCCCTCGTCTGGCATAGTTACTCGTGACACTGATGCGTGCTGCCACATCCGGCCGCGTCGCGTTGTCGTTAAAAGTTACTGACACTAGGTTAGAGTCTGGGCCCGCCTGATCAAGGCTGTCAAAAACTCGTGCTACCAAATCATTGCGGCCACTAAACAAATCAATCTGTACCCGATAACTACCGTTCTGACAGGCGTCAGCGCCACTAAAGATATCATTCTTAAAAATCTTTACCATGAGGCCATTTGGACAAAATCCAGTGACGGTTACTGGCAGCGACGTAAAGACCGCACCGTTCGCGGGGCTCGTGATAGTAGCGGCTTGAGTTGGCGGTGGGGCGCTGATCTGACCCTGCACGCCAACTCCATCCTGTTGTGGATTGGCCGATTGCGCACCAACACTCGATGACACGCCAAGTAGCACAACAACACAAAAAACTACATACAGTCGGATACTATGTCGAGTCATATATTTTTTCATATGGAATGGGTTCTATTCTAGTAAGTACTATACTGACTTTTTACCATAAACGCAAAAGGGAGCCGACTTTGAGGTAAGCTCCCTTTGCTTATGAGTGGGTGATCTTAACGACGAGTCTTCACTTTATGCTTCGATGGTCGTGACAACTTAAGGAATACCAGAAACGCACCAGCAATCAACGCGACAATCAGCACTGCTGCTACCGC
>CAYRPO010000028.1:0-13519 GCA_964426305.1 uncultured Candidatus Saccharibacteria bacterium | reverse complement strand
ATGACCTAGACGACCAGCTATTTGGGACATTTGGTAATTGTGCCGATCTGCTGCGCGAGACACCACAGCAAGCCGAAAGCCGCGAACATTTGCAGGAGCTTTTGCGACGAGAGGCGGGCGGGATCATATTCACCACCAACGCAAAGTTTTTCCCGAGCGACGGTACAAATGATTTCCCGCTGCTCAGTGACCGAAGCAACATCGTTGTCATGGCAGACGAGGCGCATCGCAGCCAGTACAACTTCATCGACGGGTTTGCCAAACATATTCGCCAGGCACTACCCAGCGCCAGCTTTATAGGCTTTACGGGTACTCCCATAGAGCATGCCGACAAATCTACGCCAGCTGTTTTTGGTAATTACATAGACGTGTATGACATCCAGCAGGCTGTGCAAGACGGTGCAACAGTACCGATTTACTACGAAAGTCGCCTGATAGAGCTCGACATAGATCAGTCAATGCGGCTCAACATGGACAAAGAAATCGACAAACTACTCGAGGCCGAGGAGCTCGATAAGCAAGAAGAATACAAAACACGCAACGCACAACTAGAGGCAATCGTCGGCAACGGCAGGCGCATAGAGCGCATAGCACAAGACATAGTGGAGCACTTCGAGGCGAGGCTCGACACTATAGATGGCAAAGGCATGATTGTTGTCATGAGCCGGAGGATTGCCATAGAGCTGTACGACGCAATAACTCGGCTTCGCCCGAACTGGCATGGTCAAGGCGATGACGAAGGATTCATAAAAGTCGTCATGACCGGTAATGCGTCTGACCCGCTGGAGTGGCAGCAGCACATTCGCAACAAAGAGCGTCGCACGCGGCTCGCCGAGCGCATGAAAAAGCCCGACTCCGATTTGAAACTTGTGATTGTATGTGACATGTGGCTGACAGGATTTGACGTGCCGAGTATGCACACGATGTATCTCGACAAGCCGATGAAAGGCCACAACCTCATGCAGGCAATTGCGCGCATTAACCGTGTCTATCGTGATAAACCCGGCGGCCTGGTCGTCGACTACCTGGGTGTCGCCGCAGCGCTGCGTGAAGCGCTCGAAACCTATACGGTAAACGGTGGTGAAGGCCGGCCGACGCTTGACCAAGCAGAGGCCGTGGCGGTAATGAAAGAGAAGTTCGAGATATTGCGTGATCTATTTAGTGGGTTTGGGTACGAGAGGTACTTTACGGTCGATACAGGCACCCAGATGCAGATCATCCTAGACGCTCAGGAATATGTACTCGGGCTTGACGATGGCGAGAAGCGACTCAAACAGCATGTCGTAGAACTAGGCAAAGCATTTGCGCTAAGCGTACCTCATACCGACGCGCTCGCCATTCGTGATCACGTTGCGTTCTTCCAGGCTGTAAAAGCCAGGCTTGCAAAAATTAGCGAAAAGAAGGGGATGAGCGCCGAGGATTACAATGCAGCCATTCGCCAGATTGTCGACAAAGCAATTGCGCCAGCCGGTGTAGTAGATATCTTCGCCGCTGCCGGATTAGAACGCCCAAACCTGTCAATCTTGAGCGAGGACTTTTTGGCAGAGATTCGCGGCATGGAACGAAAAAACTTGGCGATTGAAGCGCTGCAAAAATTATTGGATGACGAGGTGCAGGTTCGGTTTGCAACAAACGCTGTCAAGGCGCGTGCGTTTAGTGAACTACTAGAGCAGGCACTGGCTCGCTACAAAAACAATAGCATCGAGGCGGCACATGTCATAGAAGAGCTCATAGATATTGCCCGCAAGATTCGTGATAGCGAAAAAGAGGCAGAAGAACTCGGCTTATCACCTGACGAAGTCGCATTTTATGATGCACTTGCGGCAAATGGCAGTGCGCGAGAAGTGCTAGGCGATGATCAGCTGCGTAAACTCGCTGCCATACTCGTACAGCGTGTTCGTGCAAACGTGTCTGTGGACTGGATGGTGCGCGAAAGCGCCCGCGCTCGCTTGCGCGTAGAGGTCAAGCGCCTCTTGCGAGACTACGGCTATCCGCCCGATCAACAAAAGATGGCAACCGACCTTGTGCTCGAACAAGCAAGTTTGTTTGGCTACAACTGGGCGGATGACGACGTAGACGGCAGCACGTATTACAATCCAAGTGACGATGGCAGCGTTTTGCACTAAGCCATACCCTATACGAAATCGTGGTGCGCAACTTCGTTCGGGGCAGGTGGGTCCACTTTTGTACCAGCGGCGGCGCTTTGGGTGATCTCGTTGTACCTATAGAATTTGCACGGGTTCGGACATGTGTCGACCGCAGAGCCCCGCCAGGCGTCAACGTGCTGCTGCGAAAACCACTGCTGTACAAAAGAGCCTTCATAAATATTGCCAATTTTCATTTCCCGACGATTACGATACAGTATGCAAAACGCGATGTCGCCATTTGCCTGTATGACTGCTACTAGAGGTTTGGCATGGCATGTACCGGTTGGGTGCGCATTGGGTTGTAATGTTTCCCAACGATTGCCACTACCGCCAAAAACAGCCGTACAACTGTTGCGCGAGGCAAGTTCTTGCCGCAAGGCACCAATCGCAATCTGAGCCTCTTTCCATTGTGTAATAGACGGAGATGCTTCAAGCTCTGCGGGGCGAAACGCGATATAGTCAGCGCCAAGCCGATCTGCAAGTCGTCCGCCTTCGAGTATTTGATGCGTATGGTGATTGTACGGCGGCACAACCAAATACCCGACACCCAGCCTGCGATCTTCGCTTGGTGCAGAGATTGCCTCGCGCAGCTTCTGTATATTGCGAAGCACTTTTGCAAAGTGCATATGTGGCGCCCCATGCATGCTAGCATAAGTAGCACTATCAGCAGTATCTAGGCTAATGCGCACAAACGTTAATTTGTCCGCGACCGGCAAAAGACGCTCTGCTAAAACGCCGTTTGTAATAACACCAACCTGCATGTCGCCATCACCAATATGTATAATTTCGTCTATAATGCTCTGGATGTCAGGATGTGTGGTTGGTTCTCCTCCTCCTACTAGCTCAACTGCGCGCGTTCCAAGCTGGTAAGACTCCGTCAAAGCGGCCAGCAGTACGTCTTTGTCGATTCGCTGAATCGCTCGTCTCTGATTGGAGCCAAAACAACAGTGTAGACAGCCTTGGTTGCAAAAACCATCGGTCAAATCAACTTCGATGGTTTGCGGCACGATCATTGTGCCGACTGCCAAAGCGGCAATTTTTTGATCGTGCAGTGCGAGTTTGTTCGGATGAAAAGGATTTGCTTGCTCGGTCGATAATTCTGTGGACATGATGCATATATTGTCATAAATTGTGTATTCTGCAAAATTTTTATCTCTGATATAGCCTCTGAAGCGTGAGGTATGGACAAAAATGATCACAGAAGACAGCCCACGATTGGTACGGAAAAATGGATGAGCTTGTGCAAGCATGAAGCGGTGCAGTTGGATGGATTTGTAGATGTTGCTACACTATTGGATAGTAAAGGTATGGTTAGTGAGGTTAGTGGATGAGCTTTGTGTCTACAATTCGCAGGCTGCGAGACGAAAAAGGCGCAAGCCAAGCAGATGTTGCCGAAGCGATCGGCATTGCTCGTGCCACGTACGCAAGCTTAGAGGCAAACCGACGACCACCAAATTTGGACGAGATTCACAAGCTTGCCGAATACTACCAGGTGACTGCTACCGACTTGGTATCGGGCGAGGCAAGTGTTGTGCGCGAATCTGTGATGCCATATACATTTGCCACGCAGGGCACAGACCAACAGCCGCAAGCACCAGACCCCAAAACAAATCCAGAAAAGCTACGCGAGGTGTTGCTGTATGTGCTAGAGTCGGTTGGTGCCAGGCCCACTTTTGGAGAAGCTACGCTGTATAGATTGCTGTATTTCATAGACTTCGGCTACTACGAAAAAACTGGCCGCCCCATTACTGGCCTCACATACACGCGAAACCATTTTGGCCCGACACCAAGTGTCGATTTTAGGGCAGTCGTCGCAGGAATGCAGCAAAACGAAGACCTCGAGATCGTCGAAACCAAACACTTTAAAAACACGCAAAAAAAATACCTGCCACTCAAAAGTGCTCAGCTCGGCACAGTAAGCGGCAGCGAGCTACGCCACATAGACGAAACGCTCCATAGGTTAGGCAACAAAACAGTAGCCGACCTGAACAACCTGATACACGACGATGCACCATGGCGTATCGCCAGCCAAAACAAACCGCTAAACTACCACGACACCACACGCCGCATAGACAGCAAAAACAGTGCCTGAAAAACGTGCTAACACACATAAAAACCATAAGCAATATGACATAATGCCTATATGACATCGAAAAATATACAATTTGCTCGCAACTTAGTAAAAGGCAAAATCGCAGAAACAATTTTTGCACAAATGCTGCGCGAAACAGGGCAGTTTACTGTGCTTGAATTTGGCTACGAAAAGGTAATTCCCGAAATGATCGGCTTGGGGTATTCCGAAAAAGACAATCTGATTGAAACATTGCGAACTGCGCCCGACTTTGCCGTGATCGACCAAAGAACAAAAAGTGTCCACCTTGTAGAGGTAAAGTACCAACACGTACTAAATCAGGCATATGTCTTGCGCGATGCCGAACGCATGCATACATCGTGGAATCCCTCGTATCTGTTCATCGCTACACTCGACGAGTTTTTTCTGGACGAGATCAATAACATCATTGCAAAAAACGGGGACATAGAGCCGCTCAGCTATGCGTATGTACCCGAAAAAATCCAAAAGAACTACTTGCAGATCCTGCAAGATTTCGAAGTACAGTCATAGCAAAAAACGCCCTTGTGCATTGTATATGCAGAGGTCTATGGACATCCTGTGGCGTTTTCTTCGATGCAGCATCGCACGCATAGCTTTATATTGTCACGCTTGTCGACAAATCGCATCCTTGCAAACATTAAAGCGTCGCGAGCGCTAATCTGCACGTCTAGCTCTATACGATTTTCAAGCTTTGGGGCCGCTTCACAGGTAACATTGTGTATCAGATAACTTCGATCTGTGTTCGGTTTTAATTGCAGGCAATAAAAAGGCACGGGCTAACTCCTTTGTAGTAGTGCTTTAGATACTATGGCAGCCTGCGCTATACTAGGAGTACAAATGGGGTCCAACTTATTTGTACAGAAACCGGCGGCAAGCCGGTTTTTTGTATGGCAAAGACTGTGATTGTATGGTTTGATACCTAGGCAACCATAAGCATCAATATAGCATGCGGTATAATTTTGTAGCAATAGTTTTGTGCATTTTTGTAGCATTTTGACATATCCACTATGGTAAAATAGCTTGCAAAGCGAAGGAGCTCTATGAACACAGTCATCTGCCCACACTGCGGCAAGCATGTTGAGATTGACAAGGCACTTGAGGGTCAGATTGAGGCACGCATACTTGCGGCCGAGCGACATAAACATACAGAGGAATTAGTCAAAGTCAAAGCGCGAGCCACAGAGCTGGCCAATACACAGCTCAAGCAACGGCTCGAGATAGAGGCAGAAAAGGCTAGGCAAGCTCTTGATCTTGAACGGGAAAAAATACAATTACGCCTGGAGGGCGAGAGCAAAAAACACACACAACAACAAGAGATGCTCGTAGAGCAGCTACGGAATGACGCCAAAGCCGAAAAAGAGGCCGCCACCGAATTACGCACACAACTAAAACAGCTTATGGAAAGCTTGCGTGAAGAAAAAAAGGCACGGGCCGACGCTGAATTGGCTGCCCAAAAAAAACTTGCCGAAAGCGAAGATAAAATTCGCGAAGACGCACTGAGATCGGCCAATGAATCAAATCGCCTCAAACAACTCGAAATGGAAAAGAAGCTGACTGATACGCAAAAGGCACTGGAAGACGCGCAGCGCAAGGCTGCGCAAGGATCACAACAGAACCAAGGAGAGGTTCTCGAACTGGATTTGGAAGTACGCCTACGCGAAGAGTTCCCGCTCGACGAGATCAACGAAGTCAAAAAAGGGCAGCGAGGAGCAGACCTCACCCAAATCGTACGCAATCGTCATATGGATAGCTGTGGCATGTTACTGTGGGAGACAAAAAATGGCAAATGGCAACCAGCATGGGTACCCAAGTTCCGACAAGACATCCGCGAGGCTAACGCCAACATCGGCGTCATAGTGTCAAGCGAGATGCCCACCGAATATGGTGATATGAAACACCTGGAAGCCACGGTGTGGGCAGTCAAGCCACATCTTGCGCCAATCTTGGCATCGGCGCTACGAGCTACCATATTACAGGTCGACATGGCCAACAAAAACAATGAGGGCAAAGACGCCAAAATGGAAGCACTGTATCAGTTTTTGGTTGGTCCCGAATTTCGGCATCGCGTCGAGGCAATCGTCGAAAACTACAGTATGCTACAGGGCGAGATCGAAAAAGAAAAACGTGCGGCTGCACTACGCTGGGCACATCAGGAAAAGGCAATCCGTGGCGTCATAGACAACACTATAGGCATGTACGGTGACTTACAAGGCATTACCAGTCGAGCACTTCCCGCAATCAGATCCCTCGAGCTTGACGCCGCAGAAGACCCTGTTGCGTGATACATATACTTGGCTGCCACACAAAACGCAACCCAATACACCCAGAGCCACCAAGCAGTGACATTTTCACCTTCATTGTCTATAGTTAGGCTAGATGAAAAAGACAAAAAAGATCAGTTATGCCATGTTGCTTGGGGCACTGGGGATCGTGTTTGGCGACATCGGTACTAGCCCGTTGTACGCACTACCAGCGGTGTTTCATTCAGCCGGACACCACGTTCCGATCACCGAAGCAAACGTCATGGGGGTCATTTCGCTCATCATTTGGTCAGTCACACTAGTAGTATCCATAAAATACATAGGCTACATTATGCGAGCCGACAACGAGGGCGAAGGGGGGATCATCGCGTTAACAGCGCTGGTCAAAAGCAGCAAGCTGAACCCGCGCTACACAGCGTTTTTTGTATTTTTGGGACTAGTTGGCGTAGCGCTATTTTACGGTGACAGTGTTATCACGCCGGCGATATCGGTTATGTCGGCCATAGAGGGCGTTGGAGTAGTGCAGCCACATCTGATCAGATACGTTTTACCAATTACGCTTGTCATATTGGCTGTTTTGTTTTGGTTGCAGCAGTACGGTACACGGTTGATTGGTAAGCTTTTTGGCCCAGTTATGCTGCTCTGGTTTATGGTTATTGCCGCCGGAGGTATATGGCAGATTGCCCAGAACCCGAGCATTGTGCAGGCACTGTTACCTACGCATGCTGTAGTATTCTTTGTCTCGCAACCACTGATTGCATTCATCGCCATGAGTGCAATCATCTTGACACTAACCGGTGTAGAGGCACTCTATGCAGATATGGGACATTTTGGCCGTCCGCCAATTGCGCGCGCATGGTTTGCGGTTGTATTTCCGGCACTGCTTTTGTGCTATATGGGCCAGGGAGCTTTGCTGCTACAAGACCCTGAGAACATAAGTAACCCACTGTTTTTGCTGTACCCCGAGGCCATGCGGCTTACGGTGGTCATACTGGCAACGCTCGCCACGCTGATTGCATCGCAAGCGGTCATTTCGGGTGCATTTTCGCTGACGCGTCAAGCGGTGCATTTGGGATTTTTGCCAAAAATGGTCATACGCCATACGTCGAAGCGCGAGATAGGCCAAGTCTACTTGCCGTTTGTCAATATGGCCTTGTGCATATGTGTCAGTTTGCTAGTGTTGATCTTTGGTACATCGCAAAAACTGGCAGGCGCATACGGCATGGCTGTGAGCGTCACATTGGCGATCGATACTATACTATTTTTGGTTGTCGCACGAACCATGTGGCACAAGTCGAAAACATACGTATTCCTGGGGGCTGTCATCTTTTCAACGCTCGATATCTTGTTTGTATCATCAAGCCTCTCGAAAATCTGGCATGGCGGTTGGTTTCCGCTCTTGCTTGCAGCCTGTATTTTGGCGGTTATTGCTACATGGAGAAAGGGGCAGCAGATTGTCAGCAATAGACGCCAAGCCCTCGAGGGCCCACTCCAGCAGTTCATCGACGACATACACACTGCTGATCCGCCGATTCGGCGCGCACCAGGACATGCCATATACATAGGACATCACGCCGGATTAGCACCACTCGCGCTGCGTGCGACGGTCGATAAATTGCATGAGCTGCACGAAAAAGTAATCATTGTAACCGTATCGATCACTAACGCATCTCATGTGCCCGAAGACAAACGATGTACGTTTGATGATCTAGATTACCAAGACGGTATTGGCTATGTACACTTGCGCTACGGCTTTCACGACTCACCAAACATACCAAAAACCCTGGATTCATTACGGCATGTCAACAGTGAGCTCAATCTAGACCTAGATTCCGTTGAATATTTCATATCACAAAGTAAAATCGTACAAACAAAACGACGCAATATGCGCAGATGGCAAAAATCGCTGTACTGCCTGATGGCACGAAATGCGCTGAGCGCTAGCGATTACTACAAACTGCCAACAAACCGAACCATAGAGATTAGATCGCTCATTGAGCTATAAGAGTGATGTGACTCATCGACGAGCTGTTTGATTTGGCATATGCTGTAAGTACAGACTGAAGCAGGAGGTGTGATATGGATTTGCCAAATACATACACCGACAAAAACGAAACTGGTTGCTGCGCGGTTCCAAACGTGCAAGCTTGGGACGAGCAAGAAGTAACTTTTAAAAATAAACAATTCATACGCATGTATACGCGCAGTTTTTTGTTTATGCCACTCAACATGGGCAAAGTTATGGCCGCGCTAAACCAAGCTGCTAGCCAAGCGAATGCCTTGAT
This sequence comes from uncultured Candidatus Saccharibacteria bacterium, assembly GCA_964426305.1. Lineage (GTDB taxonomy): Bacteria > Patescibacteriota > Saccharimonadia > Saccharimonadales > CAIOMD01 > CAYRPO01. The sequence goes on along the minus strand of CAYRPO010000028.1, from coordinate 4,713 downwards.
GCCGCCGGAACAAACAATGATTCTAAGCCGTGATTTGTCGCCATGGAAAGCAGAACAGTTGTACGCAGTGACCAAGCCTGTCGAGGGCGTTGACAATGTCGCATTAAATGGAACGTTTCTAACCAAGGTATTTGAAGGCCCGTACAAAAATGCAAAGCAATGGTTCAGCGCGCTCCAAGACCTGGCCACGCGCAAAAATCGTACGGCCGAAAGAGTCTATTTGTTCTATACAACCTGCCCAAAATGCGCCAAACACTACGGGAAAAACTACACCATTGGCCTTGTACAAACAACCGCATAACACGTTCGCCCAACCGGCAGCTAGCCTTGCTTTATTACGATGACTGCTAGTGCTAATGCTTTATTGTGTAGGGTACTATTTATGTAGCAATGGGTGAACGAAAGTTAAATCATGACAAATACTGACGATATGATACCCATACTTGAGGCCAGAATACGTATTCTGGCAGATAAGATCAGTGAACAATCGTCTACCTATGACAAAATGCAGAATAAAATGTTTGCAATAGTCGGTCTATCGCTTACATTTGGTTGGACTATTTACATATGATGCCTGCCCATTGTGTGAAATGAAATAAGCAGTTCTTCTAGCTCGCTATACTGTTGTTTGTAAGTTCTAAAAACAAACAAGGGGTATATATGAATCAAGAATTACTGCGTATCTCAATCTATTGTATGGTCGATGACTTCTGTGCGCAACCGCAGGTTGTGCTGCAGCTACGCCGCTCAGGTCGAAAACCTAAACTATCCGACGCGAGCTTGCTTAGCCTATCATTGCTGCAGGAGTTACTGGTGTTCATGACGAAGATGACTACTGGACAGCATGTCCGCAAAAACCTCGCTAACTACTTCCCGGGGCAACTTATAGATCGCACGCAGTACAACAGAAGCAAGAATAACCTATCCGAGCTGGTGAACCAGTTCCGTACCCAGGTGGCTCAAAAGTTACCAATACCGGCACCATACGCTGGCTATCACGTCATTGACGCGGTTGGTACGACCGCTATACCCGTCACAAAGTTCTTTGGAAGCCGAGGGTTTTCAAATGCCGGTCTTGGGTATTGTGAGAGCAAGCAACTACATTATGCGGGTTACAAGACAACCACGATCGTGAGCCTGACCGGTGCGGTCGAAGACTTTGTTGTTGGTAGTGCAGCGCCCCATGATGCTCCATATGGTGAGGCTTTACTACAGACCCAGCTACCGGGCATATATCTTGGTGACAAGGGTTATCTCCTCAAAGAGGAGGAGCGAGCTTTGCTCGCCAACAAAGGTGTCGCATTGCTCGCACACCAGCGAAGTAATATGGCACAAACGACCGCTGAGGTAGAGCATTGGCTACTCAAGAAGTTCCGACGAGTAGTAGAAACCACCGACAGCCAATTAACCGAGTTGTTTTGTTATAACCGCCCATGAGGAAAAAGTGAGCGACGTATCTTGAGTCAGCTACAATACAAGTTGGCAGCACATACAGTTGGGTTGGCTCTACTGAGACAGTTTGGGCGACCGGCTACAAAACTGGATTTACTCACTGGAGTGATTTGATTTCACACAATGGGCATACTACATATATGCGCATGAACGTATCTCAGCTAGACGAAATTGTGTCTCGATATGCGTACATTGTGCCACTTGTGTGGCTGGTGTTGTATGTTGGACAAGCTGTATATTACTTGCCAAATTATCACCTGATAGCCCAAAGCGCCGCTGTGAGTCTTTTTGCGTTTTTTGCGATTGTGTATGCATGTCCTTGGTGGACGGTGCGAAAACTACAAAACACCTCCCCGCAAAATGGTCAGCGAGTCAGTAATTTTCGCGTGTATGCGTACATGTTGTCGCTACTTGTTTTGGACGTGGCAGCCCTTGGCGCAATCCTAAATCTTGAAACATTTGAATGAGATGCTTCACTCGACAATTTTATCTTTTTTGGCATGCTCGTACTGGTATTTGCTTCGATTCAGCTCTTTTTCATAGATCTTGCCAGTTTGCTTCTATATCGGTTTGGGCATCGCAAAATTATGCATATTGCCACGTTCGTGCTGCTAACCCCTGTGCTACTGATTCCATTTCTGTAATTTTATCTGTTCACGATTATTGCTGTCGATTTGTAACTTAAAATCACTGCCAGAGGCCTGAAATACATTCAGGTATCTGGTAGTGCCGGAAAGGTTTCTCTTTCCGGCTCGCCCTATATGGCACATAGGGCGACGCTCGTGTTGCCACGAGGATCCAGTTCCACTACAGCGCAACACCATGGTTACGCATGAAGGGCACAGGATCGGTTGGCTTGCCACTGATCCGCACCGTAAAGTGCAAATGCGGACCCGTTGCCGCGCCTGTTTCACCAACATACCCAATCGTCTGTCCCGCCGTGACCGGTTGTCCTTCGGCAAGGCCATTGGCGAACGCCTGCATGTGACCATACAGTGTCGTTATGCCATCACCATGATCGATGACGACATGCCAGCCATAGTCAATACCGGATCGCACGACAGACTTGACGACACCATCCGCCGCGGCGTGAATCTCTCGGCCATCTACACCCCCGCTCAAGTCAACACCGTCGTGAAGGCTCCAGTGATGCTTGGTCGGATGGAAGCGCATGCCGTACGCCGAGCCAACATGGAACGTTCCTGGTAGTGGTGCGACCCACTTGCCGGAACTGTTGCCCGTGAGGATGTTCGATCCATTCGCGGGATAGTTGGCAAGCGGTACTACCGAGAAAGGTACTGGTACTGGCCGTGAGGCCCCAACGTACTTCTTCCAATTGGGCTCCACTTGCTTGACCGTGCCGTCAGATGCAACCGCAAACATTTGGTTGTCACTAACGAACATGCCAACACGGTGAATCGCGTCCGAACCCTCGGAACTCGAGAAATACAGCAGGTCCCCTGGTGTCAGATCTTGCCTGAAGTCGACACTGACGCCCTTGTTGAGCTGGTCGCTGGGTTCTGGCAACAACGATACGCCAGCTTGCTGGTATGCCCAGGCCATGAGGCCTGTACCGTCGTTAGCGCCCTGATCGGCTGTAAGTTGCTTGCCAACCTGGCTTTGCACGGCAGACATCGCGACCACAACGGCCTCGATGCCCGTTGAGCAACCAGGGTTAGCAACGGCAGCCAGTTGAGCAGCATCATTCATGCCACCGCCATCTGGGCCAGAGCCTGAACCTACTACAGTAGCGCTGTCGATGATTGCCTGCGCTTCATCTTCCCAGCCAGGAAAGTAGTTGTGCGGATCCAAATACGCTGCTCGGCTTGGATTCTGCACCTTTAGCGCAACATCAAGATACGACATCTGCTCTCGATTATCTACGTTCAGCAGGTGGTCGATTGCCGTGTTAGTGGCATACTCGATGTTTGTCACCTGTGCCGGCGTGCCCCAACCTTGGCTTGGTCGTTGCTGGAAGATCCCAAGACTGTCATGGTCCTTGGCGACCTTGTAGTTGATGCCCTTGGACTCCTGGATGATGATCATAACCATGATCAGACTGTCGCGCTTCGACAGCCCTCTGGAAACCATCACTCCATACGCCTTTAGAATGTTCTGGAGCGGCTCGCCCTTGATCACGATGTTGTTTGCCTTCGCGATCGCCTGCGAGATCGTTACGTTGCTGCTTGTCGCCATTGGCGAACTGTTGCAGACTGTTGCAGCCCCAGACGAAACGCCAGCCGACAACGCAAGCGAGATGAGCCCAATGATCAGTCCGGCTGGTGCTATGATTATGGATACAACGATCGCTACGATCGATACCACAAGAAACCTACGAAACGACACTGGGATCACCTCCTCGGTGTTCTAGCTACTTGGATAGACTCTCCACCCAAGCCTAGGCGTATACGCCCATGTTGTGTCGCTAACAAATGGCATTCGGTCGACAACCTTGTTCTGGTCGTTGTAGCGCACTATCAATCCTGTGGTCCGGACATATGCAACATCCGGGTCGTCAGATTCACCAGTGTCTACGCCAGACTTGGCAACTTCAACCTCAAGTCGATCACCCGTTAGCGCTAGTGCACGTTCTGGCTTCGTTGTCAGATCGAGCCCCACCCAGTCCATATACTCCCGACTGGCATAGTTCCGAATTCGAGCACGCACAGAGCTTGTTGTGTCGTCCGGATTACGCGTATTGAACGCGATCTCGAACGCCATGACACGATCGATCAGCTGATCGACGTGAGCAGACGGCTCCACCGGTGCTTTGACAGGCTGCGTTACTCCTTGAGTTGGCTCAGACGGCGGTGGCGATTGCTGCGCGTTATCATTGCCATTTCTAAAGAAGATTGCACAGACAACCGCAGTTACAGCAAGTATTCCGACCACGGCATTCAGTACTCTGTTCACGACACAGTCACCTCCTTTGCGGGTGAGCGGAGACAAAATAATTGGTATGTGGCGTTAAGGAACGATCTTCCTCGTCACTCAAAAAACATGAGAGCGTAGGCCGGATTTTTGTCCGGTGTCAGCTTACTTACTAGGTAACAAGACTTTCGCTTCGCGTCGCGAAAGTAAGCTATGTATCGAACAAAAATAAGCCCTACTTATTAGATGTCATCTAATCATTTTCTGGCGTAAAAGTCAATGAAGTGCGCAAGTCATAACACGGCGCAAGGCGCTCAGGAGAACCACAGCACAAGCTGAACCACCCCACACCTCCACTTCACCCCTCGCCCCAGAGCAGCAGGCCGGAGG
>CAYRPO010000027.1:12126-14812 GCA_964426305.1 uncultured Candidatus Saccharibacteria bacterium | reverse complement strand
TATGCCGAATAATCTTTTTGAACCTAGTCGTAGACGACGAAAAAGTAGTGTCCTAGCAGATGACAAAAGCCTTCTCCAAATTGGAAAAGGCTCAAAGTGTCTTGAATGGTCGGGGATAAAGGACTCGAACCTTCGACCTCGCGGTCCCAAACCGCGCGCGCTAGCCAACTGCGCCAATCCCCGAGAGAACAGAGACAAGTATACAGCATGTCTCTGTTGTTGGGAAGATGTACTACTTAGCGAACTCGATCGCGCGAGTTTCACGAATGACGTTGACTTTGATCGTGCCCGGGTACTGCATGGTCGATTCGATTTTGTTCGCAATGTCACGAGCTAGCTTGATGGCACTGAGGTCATCTACTTGGCCAGGAGTTACAAAGATCCGCACTTCGCGCCCTGCACTAATTGCATAAGACTTTTCGACACCGGAAAAACTGTTAGCAACATTTTCAAGCTCGGTCATGCGCTGCGCAAAGTTTTCGGCACTGATGTTGCGAGCGCCTGGGCGAGCTGCGCTAATGGCATCGACAACCCTGATTACAATCGCCTCTACGGTTGTGGCTTCAATGTCATCATGATGTGCTTCTACTGCATGACAGATCTCTTCGGGAACACCGTACTTTCGGGCAATTTCTGCACCAATGTGGTGATGTTTGCCTTCGATTTTATGGGTTAGCGCTTTGCCCATGTCGTGAATAAGCGCGGCATATTTACAGACGCGTACATTTGCGCCAATTTGATCAGCGATAATACCGGCCATATGCGCCATCTCGGTAGAATGTTTGAGGACGTTCTGTCCATAGCTGGTTCGGAATTTAAGCTCACCCAGTAGCTGCAAGACCTCTTTTGGTATGCCCACAACCCCTACTTCACGAGCTGCGTCTTCAGCGGCTCGTATAACATCTTTTTGGACCTGCTTCTGAGCCTTGTCGACAACCTCTTCGATACGACCCGGATGCACACGGCCATCTTTGAGTAGCATCTCGAGCGCTTGCCGCGCAACTTCACGACGAACCGGATCAAAGCTTGACAAGATAATCATACCAGGAGTGTCGTCAACCATAATGTCCACGCCAGTTGCACGCTGCAGAGCCTGGATATTACGACCCTCCTTGCCGATGATCCGACCTTTCATCTCTTCGTCTTCAAGCTTGACGGCTGTCACAGTGCGTTCGGCAGTGACATCACTCGCCATTCGCTCCATGGCGGTCACGATGATCGTACCGGCTGTTTCTTCGGCCAGATCTTTGGCGTCATTTTGCAGTTTTGCAACCAAACCAGCTAGATCATTCTTGATGTCTCGCTCGGTCATCTGCATAAGCTTATCGGCCGCCTCTGCCTTGGTGAGTTTTGCGATTTTTTCGAGCTTTTCCTGCTGTTTTGTACGAAGCTCACGAATCTCGTTTTTTAGGTCCTCAACTTCGGCTTCACTTTTACGCAATTTGTCAGAGCGTTTGTCCAATTCATCTAGTTTTCGATCGAGTGTTGTTTCGCGCTGCACTAAACGATTTTCGATGTCTTTGATTTCGCGTCGTCGCTGTTGTTCGTCTTTGCGAGCTTCTTCGGCAATGCGACTCGCCTCTTCTTCTGCCTTGCGGATCGAGGCCGCCGCCTCTTTATTTGCCTTGCTGAGTTGCTTTTCGGCCTCATGTGCAGCAGAGCCAATTTTGCGCTTGGTTACGGCCTGGCTCGCGCCATAGCCAACACCGGCGCCAACAAGCGCCAATACGATGGAAACTAATTCCATATCTGGTCCTTTCTATCGTTGCAGAACGCCACGCCAAGCGATCACTATCACTTCATTAGCTCGAGTATGCCGTTCGTTGTATCGAAACAATTAAGTAGTCAAAAGTAGGATATCTCTAGAACTGCTTCACTGATCATCCTGCATATCAATATACGTGGTTTGTAGTATTGTTTGCAACTATTTATGTTAATGGGTCACGATCCTATGCGCAGATTCTATGGCGATTGCGACCACGGCGATACCCGCAAGCAACAAAAATGGACGAATATCTAGTAATTGTTTTTTAGACGACTGTTCATGTATAGATGGGATTGCGTCGGACATGGCAATGTACAGTAAGAATCCGGCACTCATGCCCAATAGCGCTGCAATTGGCAGTTTTTCTTCACTACCCAACGCGAACGTTAGTAGAGCAAACAACACCGTGGCAAGTGCACTAGCCACATTCACAAGCAGAACATTGCGACGACGCATACCTTTGGCTAGCAGGAGGCCAAAATCACCGATCTCTTGGGGGATTTCGTGTGCAGCAACCGCAATTGTAGTTACGATACCTACGGGAGTGCTCACTAAAAATGCAGCTGCAATGGCCACACCATCGAGTGCGTTATGCAGCGTGTCGCCTATGATGATCAGCTGCTTACTTGCCTGGTGCTCATCTATCTGGTGCTCGTGATGATGATGAAACCATGTCAAGAACCGCTCCAACAGGAAAAATGCAACAATACCTACAAGCGCCCAAACAAAAACAGCATTAGTATCGTCTTCCTCTGCGCCTTCCGGCAAAAGATCTAAAAAAACAGCTGCCAACAGTGCACCGGCCGCAAATGGCGTTGCGTAACGCGCTAGAGTATCAGCAAGCTGCTGTTTGCTCAGCAAAAGAATACCACCGACAAGTGAAATGACACCGCCAAGCAGCGAAAAAATCAAAACATCTGC
>CAYRPO010000027.1:7186-12026 GCA_964426305.1 uncultured Candidatus Saccharibacteria bacterium | reverse complement strand
CAAACTCGTCCTGCTGTATGCGATCTGCATACAGCGCAAGCTCAGCTACAGGCTTGTCGGTGCGAATCGTCAGTATGTTCATGTGTTTGCTCCATGGAAAAGATATGAAAAACTACTTGGATATCGAAAAGACAATTCACGACTCGTGTCGCCGATGTTTTTTATGTGTACCTTAATTCGATCAGCCGACAAAACATCGCCGACCATGTCGGCCCATTCTACGACTACCACGTCATGACCGTCCAAGGCTTCGGCAAGCTCATAACTCATGAGCCCTGGGTCGGGTAGTCTGTAAAAATCAAAGTGGTGTACGGTAAATTTTGGGCATATGTATATACGTGACAATGTAAAACTGGGGCTTGCAACCGCTTCGTCGCTACCTGTTCCGGCGACTAGCCCGCGCACAAATGTTGTTTTGCCGCCACCTAAGTCGCTCGCAAGTTCAAATACCTCACCACCACGCAGTCTACTGCCGAGCTCGCGCCCGAGCTTCTCGGTACTTTCTGAACTGCCAGAGCTTATTTGCCATGTCAAATCTGTACTCATATAGACCATAGAGTACCGCCAAACTTGCGGTCAGTGCAAGCAGCCACGTAGGTAGCGGCATAGGCGCAGTGGTCTGAGCCGGTGTGTCTAGGCTTGTAGTGGCGGCTTTGACAGTTGTGGATTTCGGCTTTGCAGTGGCTTTTGTGGTAGCTGTTTTTGTACTACTGGTCGCGGCAGATGTCTTTTTTGTTGTCGAAGTCGTTGGCTTTTTTGCCGTTGTGGCCATAGCCTGAACTACTGCCACTAGTCCAGTAATGCGATTTTCTGCTAACGGAGTTGGCGTAGTCGTCCAGCTCCACGTAGTATCGTTCTTACGAGCCCAGGACTGACCAGATTTTGCATCGTCATACATAATCGTATCAACCACAATGCCATTGGGATCAGCAGCCCTTGCAGCACCACCACTATTTGCGAGGGCAATTGGAGTATCGCCAGATGTCACCAGAACATACCCGTGCGGCTCAATACGACTACCGGCCGGAAATGTATAGGTATACGAAAAGGTCGCACCGCTTGCAATACTATAGCCCGCCAATTCAACAACCTGGTCATTGGGATTATAGAGCTCGATCCATTCATCATTTGCGTCGGTCTGTGGACTTACAGGGTCAATCATCAATTCGTTGATGCTGATTGGCAAGTAAACAATAGACGGAGCCTGGGGAGTTTGAGTGTCGGCAGATGCTGCGACAGGCACATCTGGTGTAGTTGGTAGCGGATCGGGAGTAGTAGATTCGGTGCCTGACTGTGGCTGTTCAGATGGTGTATCGACAGGCTCGGGATCAGGTACCGGATCGGACGTCGTGACTGGGTCGGAAGCTGGCGACGGTACGGGAGTGAGAGGATCAGGAACGATGAGTTGTGGCACGCGACCTGGCGTTCCGCTCGATACTATCTGAAAATCAGCAAATGAGTTGTCGGTATCGATCAATATGCCTGTGTCCGGTTGCACCTTGCGCTCAAACGTTCGGCTTGAACTTGTCACCGCAAGGCTTTGTGTGTCTTGAGTACCAACAACAGGACCGTAACTAAATTGATCACGAACGGTACCGGTATCGTCTAGTAATGAAATGACACCCTTTGTGGGCGACAATATACTATTGGAAGTGCACGGAGCATGCGCGTACGTCGCCGTTACATCAACGCCAGAAGGTGGAATATATTCGGCAGACGTCACAAGGAGCGAATCGCCCGGCTCGATTACACTGCTAAGCGTTGCTAGCTCACAACCAAAAGAAGGCGCAGTAAGACTACTGCTCGAGGCAAAGAGCCGCCAGTTACTGATCGAGACGCTTGTTTCTCCCAAGACAGCAAGTTCAATGTACTCGTCGAACGCACTTACCGATGTTCCGGTCTGCACCTCACTGATGACCAAACGCGCATTGGGCACCATAACCTCTTGGGCAACAGCGCATGGTTGCGCGAGACATAGGAGCGCTACCATATACACACCCATACCCCTCAGGACCCTGCGCGCAGTTTTGGGCTGTAACTGTTCCATGGCGTATAGCATGATGCTTTATGTTGACCGTGTCGGGTAATTACGTTTTGGCGATATCACTTAAACTTAAGCGTAAACGAATGTGCACGGATTGTAAAATGCTGGGTTTTATTTTTGGGTGCTATACAATGGATATACGTTGTTATGCTTTTTCTTTCTACAAAAATCGAAAATATACCCCTACTTTCCATACGAAGTGCCGGCCGGGTTGGTACCGCAGAGATGCCGATTATAAATCCGCATAATTTACATATCGACGGCTTTTGGTGTACCAGTATACATAGCAGAGAATCGCTTGTCTTGCTCGATCTAGAGGTTCGTGAACTGACTGCCGCTGGCATAGTGATCGACGACCACCAGCGCCTCAGCAGAGCTGATGAGCTGGTGCGCATGCAGCCAATACTAGAACTAGATTTTTCCCTGGTTGGCAAAGCTGTATACGCTGGCAAAAAACGTATTGGTAAAGTGGCGGAATACGCCATAGATCAAAAAAGTTTGTTTATACAAAAATTATATGTTCAGCCTGTACTATGGCGATCAATGACCCAGAACCGCTTGCTGTTTGACAGGGCAAGTGTGGTCGAGGTCACCAATACAAAGGTCGTCGTGCGAGGACCAGAAGAAGCAGTGCACTCACAACAGGCTGTGCGCCAAAGCCAATTGGCCGGCTACTCTTCTGCCGTCAGTGCCTCCGTGATATCTGAGTAACGATATCCTTGTCGTTGCAAATACGTGACGAGTTTTGCCCGATCGACATAACGACCAAGCTTGCTTTTTTTGGCAATCAACGCACGCAGGGCTTGCTGGTCATCGATTGCTTCGTTTTGCAGTGCGGCGTCTATAATATCACTGCTAACGCCCTTGGCGCGTAACTCACTGCGTATGTGCGAGCTGCTCCGCTGCTTACCCCGGCGGCGTTGTTCTACCCACCAGCCCGCAAAGTATGAGTCGTCTTGATATTTTTTGTCAGCAAATTCAAGTACCCAAGCATCAACAAGCTCGGGTGATGTGTTTTTACGCCGCAAATAGTGCCGTAGCTCCTGGCTCGATCGCGGACGAATAAGCAGCCATTCAAGTGTTCGCGCTTTTAGCTTGCCCTCTTCGGACAATTTTTTGTAGCTATCTATATCGCCCTGATCTAATGCTGTGTTTACACGAAGGCCTGCAGCTAAAAGCTGATCCAGTGACAGTGAAAACGAATACACACCGTCGACATATATGCTCGCACGATCAGGATTCTTCACTTGAGTAGTGATTCTTGTTACTTTCATATCGAACCACTACGAACGAATCGTTAGAGCCATGACGCTGATCATAGCGATAAACCAAGAGATTTCGAGTACCCACCCCCACGTACGTTCACCCCATTGTAGCTTCTTGTGAAATGACGTAAGCCAATTTCGAGGCATGGTTTCCGGGGTAGCACGACCTGTTGCAAAATGCCACTCTCGCCAAAACCACACAGCATCGGGTGCCCATGAGGCAATCATGCATGCAAAAACAAGCCACGACAGCACGCCAGCACCAGCCATTGCCATGGTTAGTAGACCTGCAATCAACAGATCGACACTAAACACAATCTTAAACCGACGACCACGCTCAGCATCTTCACCGTAATGTGGCAAAACATCAAGCATAAAATGCGATATGAATGACAATGGCACAGCCCACCATTGTCCGGTGATCAACGCGATATTTGCACCAGTCAGCGCGTGATTAGTTCCAGTCATGGCCGTGATTTAAGCGAGTGCTTTGTCTTTGATGATCTTCTCGACCTTCTTCAGAACCTCTGGATTGTCGCGCAAATATTGCTTGGCCGCTTCACGACCCTGGCCGATCTTGGATCCGTCGTATTCAAACCACGCACCCGCTTTGCCTATCACGTTGTGCAATACTCCTAGATCAAGCACATCACCTTCGCGGCTAATGCCCTGGTTGTACATGATGTCAAATTCGGCCTCTCGGAACGGCGGGGCAATCTTGTTCTTGACTACCTTTACCTTAACGCGATTACCGACCACCTGTTCGGCCGTCTTAATCTGGCTAGTACGGCGGATATCCATACGGACCGATGCATAAAATTTGAGTGCATTGCCACCGGTTGTTGTCTCGGGATTGCCAAACATAATGCCAATCTTCATGCGCAATTGATTGATAAAAATAACTGTTGTTTTACTTCGTGATATAACACCCGTAAGCTTTCGTAGCGCCTGGCTCATCAAGCGGGCCTGGAGTCCCATATGTGAGTCGCCCATATCACCTTCGATCTCGGCTTGCGGGACAAGCGCAGCTACCGAGTCAACAACAATGATGTCGACCGCATTACTACGCACAAGCGTCTCTACGATTTCAAGCGCTTGCTCACCGTTGTCTGGTTGCGCAACCAAAAGATTTGCGATATTGACGCCAATACGCTCGGCATATGCAGGATCAAGCGCATGTTCTGCGTCAATAAATGCAGCTGTACCGCCTGATTTTTGTACTTCGGCAATTGCATGCAGCGTCAGTGTTGTCTTACCGCTACTCTCTGGGCCATACACCTCGATAATTCGACCTTTGGGAATTCCACCACCCAACGCGATATCAAGCCCCAGGCTGCCCGTCGGTATAGTTTCTACGTCGATTTTATGCTCGTCGCCAAGCTGCATGATAGCGCCCGTGCCAAACTGCTTCTTGATCTGTTCGACAGCAAGATTCAACGCCTGACCCTTGCCTGCATCTTTTTCCGTCGCGCCCACCGGTGTTACTTTGTCGTCTTTCTTCGCCATAGTGGTACGTACCCTCTCTTTTCTT
>CAYRPO010000027.1:0-7086 GCA_964426305.1 uncultured Candidatus Saccharibacteria bacterium | reverse complement strand
CGGTGTTACTTTGTCGTCTTTCTTCGCCATAGTGGTACGTACCCTCTCTTTTCTTATACATACTAGTATAGCAAGCGCCAGTCATACTAAAAGAGGCCTGTTCATAATTACCGTACAAAGCAAAAGCTTTTTACCGTATAATACAAGGCATAGTATGCGTATCTCAGATCGACTAGTTGAAGATCTGCTGCAAAAAACCAACAAAGTCAGCCCTGACCAGCTGACTGCGCTGAAAGAACAAGAGCAGCACGAAAAACGACCCCTACAAGACGTGGTTGTGAGTAGCGGTGTGATCAGCGAAAAGGAGCTTACACAGCGATATGCTGAAGCGATTGATATTCCTTTTGTAGAGATTAATGTCAAGGACATCGAGCGAGACACCCTAAGACTTATTCCAGAGCGCATCGCTCGACAGTATACAGTTGTCGTTTACGGGGCCGAGGACGATACGAGACTTCTTGCCATGGACGACCCTGACGACATTCAGGCTATCAGTTTTCTACAGAAACAGCTTGGCACCAAACTAAAAATTACCATTGCTACCCGCACAAACATCCTGGAAGCAATCGAGCAGTATCGAGAGAATATCAACAGTGAAATCACGCAGGTCATATCTGCCGAGGAAGAAGCAAAAGAAAATGAAGGTGATGATTTTGACGAGGCCGATCTGGCAGAAGATTCGCCCATATCTCAGACAGTCAATCTGATCATTGAAGGCGCAATCAAAGCCGGAGCTTCAGACATTCATATCGAACCTCGCGAAACATATATATCAATTCGCTACCGCGTCGATGGCATCCTGCAAGAGGTCAATAAGCTACCAAAAAAAGTGCATGGTGCGCTTGTATCGCGTATCAAAATTTTATCCAACTTAAAAATTGATGAGCGGCGTTCGCCACAAGACGGTCGCTTCAAGATTGGCATCAACAATCTACTGTACGCCCTACGTGTCTCTACGCTACCAATAACCGATGGCGAAAAAGTTGTTATGCGTATCCTGAATGAGTCGTCGACTGCACTCACACTAGAACAATTGGGCTACTGGGGTAGTGCTCTAGAAACCGTCAACAACGCGATCGTGCAGCCCCATGGCATGATCTTGGTGACAGGGCCAACTGGATCGGGTAAATCAACAAGTCTATTTAGCATATTGAGTCTTCTCAATGACCCAAGCGTCAATATCTCGACCGTTGAAGATCCAGTCGAATACAAAATTCCAGGCGCAAATCAAACCCAGGTTAACCCTCAGGCTGGTATGACATTTGTAGCAGGACTCAGAGCCTTACTGCGACAAGACCCAAATATTATCATGGTTGGCGAGATTCGCGATACCGAAACCGCCGGCCTAGGCGTGCAAGCTGCACTCACGGGGCACCTTGTGTTTGCAACACTCCATACAAACAACGCCGCTACATGCTTGCCACGATTGCTCGATATGGGCATAGAGCCATTTTTGATCGCCAGCACCGTTCGTGCCGTTGTAGGACAGCGTCTAGTGCGTCGACTTTGCCCAAACTGTCGAGAGTCATACGTACCAGACGCAACGATCGTGAAAAAAATTGCTGAAGCTTTTGGGATACGCGACACTGCCAGCATGCAGCGAATTCAAGACCTCGAAGGCGCAGCCATCGAGGGCGGTATCGGCAACAACGGCGGACTTGGTGATCTTAAGGACTCGTCCATAAAAGACGGAAAAATTGCTCGGCTTTTTCGGGCCAGCGAAAATGGCTGCGACGAATGCAACAAGAAAGGCTATAAAGGGCGACTTGGCATCTATGAAGTGCTCGGCAACTCAACCGAAGTTCAAAAGCTCATCGTTAGTAGCGCAACAAGCGAGTCGATACAAAACCAGGCAATCAAAGAAGGTATGGTCACTATGCAGCTTGACGGCTTCATCAAAGCCTTGCGAGGACAAACCAGCGTTGAAGAAATCTTGCGCGTGACGGCAACAGAAAGTTAAATCATGGCAAAATTTTCATATACTGCGGTCAGTAAGGACGGAAAAACTGTCAACGGCAGCGTCGAGGCAACAAGCAAAGATGCACTCATAAAATCTCTGCACAATCAGGGCTTTCGGCCAATTGGCATCAAACAAGAGGCGACTAAGGGTGGGTTTGATCTCGGGCTTGGCAAAAGCGTTAAACTGAAAGATCTGGTAATCTTTACAAGACAACTGTCGACCATGATCTCGGCCGGCGTGCCTCTCAACCGCTGCATGGCAACACTCGAAAAACAAAGCGACAACAAGTATTTTAAAACTGTTATTGCCGGCATCGCAAAAGACATCGAAGGCGGCGTCAGCATTGGCGATGCCCTGGAGAAATATCCTCGCGTATTTTCCGAAGTATACGTAAACATGGTGCGAGCAGGCGAAGCCGGTGGTATATTGGACGAAATTCTCAAACGCCTTGCGGCGCAAGTGGAACAAGACGCAAGTATGCGCAAAAAAATCAAAAGCGCTATGACATACCCTGTTGTTATTGGTACCGTGACTGTGATCGCATTCTTTGGCATTATGCTCTTTGTTATGCCAAAGCTCGGCGCCATCATCAAAGACCTCGGTGGACCAGATGCTGAGCTACCAATATATTCACAGATCATGCTCAATATCTCTGCGTTCATGCAGCAATATGCTGTCCCAATCATTGTTGTCATGATTGCCGCAGTATTCTTGCTTCGTCGCTATATCCGTACGCCAAAAGGCAAGTATCAGTTTCATGCATTAACCTTACGAACACCAATCCTCAAAGGTATCATTATCAAGGTTGCGATTGCTCGTTTTGCCAGAACCTTTGCCAGCCTGATGTCAGCCGGTGTAAGCGTTCTTGACGCCCTCGACATTACCGGCGGTGCAATTGGCAACAAAGTGATCGAAAAAGAACTCAAAGCGGCTGCAATTGAAGTAAAGAATGGCAAGCAACTATCCGAACCGCTTTCCGAGAGTCCTCACTTTCCGCCAATCGTCAGCCAAATGCTTGCAATCGGCGAAGAAACAGGACAAGTCGACACCATACTTGTCAAAGTCGCAGACTTTTATGAAGAAGAGGTCGAGACGGTCATCGACGGGCTCAGCTCGATCATCGAACCGATAATGATCATTGTCTTGGGCGCACTTGTTGGCCTTATTGCTGCCAGCGTAATGGGCCCAATTGCATCACTGAGTAAAAACATTGGCGGCTAAGACTGTGTTTTGTTTGTCTAGGCGCTTGACGTTTACACGCTAATGCTTATAATCTACAAGTAGATACCGCCAAACAGGCACTCGTATCAATACAAAGTAAATACATAATTTCAAGGAGGGTGGGCTTCTTATGATCTCACTAAAAAATAAGCAATCTGGTTTCACCATTGTGGAACTCTTGATTGTCATTGTCGTCATCGGTATTTTGGCCGGTCTCGTTGTGACAACCTTTAACGGCATCCAACAAAAAGGCCGTGACACCGAACGACAAACCGACATCAAGGCGCTTCATGGTCAGCTCGAAGCTTACTATGCCCAAAATGGCAAGTACCCAACACTCGCAAATGTCAACGATTCGACATTCCGCAGCACAAGCATGAAAGGTCTTGACGCTGATGCCCTAAAAGATCCTCGATGGACTTCAGCTGCCTCTTGTACCGCTAACGGCGCACCAACAATCGCTGGCACAGCAGGCGCAAACTGTTATGCGTACGCCGTAACTCCTGCAAACTGCGACAACACAGCCACTGACTGCACAGGATATGTTTTGACCGCAACACTTGAAGGCCAAATCAACGGCCAGGGCACATACACCAAGTCGGCACTCAACAACTAGGTAATCTTTTACCTCTGCTAAAAACCATGCGCCTTGCGCATGGTTTTTAGGTTGGCTACAATAAGCGTAAGCATGAACGCAAACAAACAAGCTGGATTTAGTGTTGTTGAATTATTGATCACACTCATAGTGATCGGTGTTGTGTTCGGGTCCTTCATGACGACATTTTTGACCATAAAAAATATCACAAAAATTAGTAGCGACATTCAGTCTGCCAACACCGTTGCTTACGCAAAAATCCAAGAGTATCAAGATAAAAGCTACTCCTCCTTACCATCTACGACGCCAAAGGATTCACTCGTCGAGGTTGAAGACTTTACCTCGCAGCTACCGTCAGACTTGCCCGGGACAAAGAGCGCAAAAGTCTACTTGAACTCGTATACTAGTGGTAGTCTCAAACAGGTTGTTGTGAGAATTACATATGGCGACACGGCAAATCTTAAGCGCATAGAATATGCGGACTTCATACAAAAATATGGAATCTAGGAAATCTAGTCAGTCTGGTTTTACGCTGATCGAGGTATTGGTAATTTCTCCTGTTCTGATTTTTACAATTGTAATTACGCTTAGCTACCTTTTTAACTTGTATGGACAACTTACTCAGCAGGCCTCACAGCTTAATCTACAAAGTGATGCCCAAACTATTCTTTTTAGCATTCAGGACGATTTAACATATGCACGTGAGTTTAGTACAGCCAAGTATCCAAGCTTGTCGGACGCCTATGCCCCAAGCGGAGGATGGACGAGCCAAAACACCAACCCAGCTCGAGTCATCATACTAGTACCCGCTACAACTGCAAGTCATCGAAGCCCAGACCGCCAAACAGTATACCTAAACGAAGTGGGGTGCACCCCAGATGTCGACCTAGAAACGATGCAGTCGAATTCCCTAGCTTTTCATAATATAATCTACTTCGTCAACGGATCTAATCTGTACAAGCGGACACTTTCGCCCAGCACGGGCACTGCTATGTGCGGAACGCCTTACCTGCTACAATCCTGTCCAGCAGCAAACGCGACCAGCACATGCCCAGCAGATAAACTAATCTCAAGTCAAGTCAATGCTTTTACGGCAACATACTACGATAGCGCCAATAATATCATTTCATCGCCAAGCGCTGCACAGCGTGTTCGACTCAACATACAACTCAAAGATAGAGCATACGCCGAAGACATCTACGCAAACAGCAGCATTACTGTAAAGAGGTTGAACTAATGATCCACGGCAAGCAAGCTGGTTTCGCTATGCCTGTCGTAATCTTCATGATCGTTATCATGTCGACAGTGGCGTACGCCGCCCTCATGCAGACAAATAACCTGCTCAACTTATCCTATAAGCAGGCATACATTCAAATGTCGCGCGTTGCCGCAAAAGCAAGCATAAACTATGCCAAGGAACAGTTCGATAACGACGCTAATTATGGCGCTGTAAAAACTGATTGCAATGCAAATAGCGTAACGAGCGACTCGGTCGACACGGCAGGCACCTGTGAAACAACTTTGATTTCAAATTCTAGATACCGACTCACCTACCGCGTAGAGGTCACGGGAACATCAGCTGATGGCCTCGAGAAATCTATAAAAGGAACCGGTAGTGTGTATATACCCGAGCTATCCACGACCGCAAAATACGTATTTGATATTCGCACAGAGGTGGTCAGAACTTACGCAACCCAAAAACAGCCTTCTGATTTTGGCAATCTTGTGTTGTGGCTTGATGCGAACAAGCCTAATTCTCTGATCAAAAATATATCAAGCACAACGAACGTATCTTCAGTGACAACATTTGGCACCGTAGCCGCTACAACGCGCGATACAATAGAAGAGCTCGAGACAAATGGAACACAAACTGCAACAAGTTGGCAGAGTACTGACCTAGAAATGTCATATTGTGATTCTACCGAATTCACTTCGCCATCCAATACATGCACCAGTAGCTCAACCCGTAAGCAATACATAGGCATGATTTTTCCTGCGATCACTGTACCAAAAGATTCAACTATAGTAAGTGCAAACTTAGTAGTCAGAGATATAGGCAATGTCAACGGTTCGGTCACGCATAGATGGTACGGCCTATATGATGCTGTTGGCGACCCTAGCATGACACCCTTTACCTCGACTGGCACAAATCAGGTAAAAAATCGTATCACGAATACAAGCCTACGAACCGGTGCATACGTTGACAATACAAGCAATAACCCGCCCAACAATAGCACTCGCACAATTGACGTTCGTACAATCGTACAGGAAATTGTGAATAATTCCGGCTGGACTAGCGGCAGTAATTTGACACTTGCAGCACAACATTCTAGCGGTAATGGCGTGCGAAAGATAGCAAAGAATGGCATTTCACTTACCATCGTCTACAGTACCTCAGGCACGGCTCAGAGTGGCAATGGAGATACCGTCAACAAGTGGCTTGATGCTCGAGGGAATGGCGTCGAGGCAATCTCAACACACGGCAATCCCCCAACTAAAATCGACAACCAGTTAAATGGCAAGCCAATTGTTCGATTTAACGCTGGTGATATGTTAGCGTCTTTGGCGACAGCCCAGACTGGAGACGAATATACAGTTATTGGTGTATTGCAACAGAACTGGGGTTCTACGAGCAATGCTCGTTTTGTGACAACCACATCAGCAAGTCAATCTGGAGACACTACAAGTGGTGGCGGATTCCAGGCACTAAAACGCAACGCCAGTACTACTGGTTTTGCAACGTCGTTTAACGGTGCCTCAAACTCCACTACATTTGTCTGTACTACTGGATATGACTGCGGAGCATCCAACCCAATAGTCGTAAGTGCTTATTACAAAAAAGGAACGGGCACAGCATATACCGCCTACTTTAGGGCGAATGGCAATCAACGCGCATCAAGCACATTCTCGAGCTCTGCGTCATTTAGCTTTGATCAAATTTGGATCGGAGGTTCCCGTATTTCTGGTAGTGGTACGGGTACGGGCGGAAATTATTTGAGCGGTGACTTTGCGGAAATTGCTGTATATTCAGATCGTCTCGAATGCTCGCAACTTTCAGGTATAGAAGATTATTTACGCGTCAAGTGGGGCATTGCTGGCAGTCAATGGACAAATGATTGTCCGGCAGACAATGTCCCTGTGCTATAAAACTATTGTCGTGTATTGGATGATCACAAGAGATGCCAAGACGTTCGATAATATATAGCCATATACGGAGCAGATTTTACGATTCCCTTCATAGAAGCTTCACTATGTTACAATATGTATAAATTGCTTATGGTTTTTTAGGGCACCAAAAAACGCACACATG
>CAYRPO010000026.1:0-14823 GCA_964426305.1 uncultured Candidatus Saccharibacteria bacterium | reverse complement strand
TGGTGCGCGAGAGAGGACTTGAACCTCCACGTCCTTGCGGACACTAGCACCTCAAGCTAGCCTGGCTACCAATTACAGCACTCGCGCTTAAATCACAAGATACTATATCGATCTCTGTCAAAAAAAGCAATCCAGCGATCGTATTTTCTATTGAGTTTATGCGTCGTATTGCAATGATACATGCTCTCGAAAAGTAGTCGTGAATCTCTTTTTGCGTATGTTAGATTCATGACATTAACACCCTTGTGAAGCCTGCCCGGACCCATTCCAAATTGTCTAGTGTTGTTGGCTTGAAGCCATATGAGAAAATTGTAACTGCCACTTGCAAAGCTGGAATAATATACAAAACTATTTTGCCACCTTTTTTCTTCATATCCATAAATTGTACCGTCACCGTCAAAATATCCTCTCAAGAAATCTGCATAATATTTATCTGGTACATCGAGAGCTTTAATTGTTTTGCTCTTTGCGCTATGCAAACCAACAGTTTCAAGAAAATCATAAAACGCTGTATTGCTAAAGTTAATCTGATGGGCTGTCGTTCCGTATCCGCCAACTTTTTGTACTATTCTGTAATCTTTTCCAAGAATATTATTGAGATTATCTAGCGACTCATAATCTTTCGAGGTTAGGTTTATATGCCTTTTGTCTCCATAAAGACAACCATCCGCAGCTATCAGCCCCGTTAGATATGCGATTTCACCTGACCAGCTGTATGAATTCCGCGTTGTATACCTACTCATATATTAAGTGTATACCATTTAATATGCTAATCTGAGTAGATTAGCATAAATTAGAATTTGGAAATATTTTTGAAATTTATGATCGAGGCATGTGGTCATACAGATGACCAAGACTGTATTCTTGGCGCATATGAGATTGTACATCTGCAACAACAACGCCCATTTTGACCCCTGGATTCAGGATATTATATGGGTCAAATATCTGTTTAATCTTCTGAAAAATAGTCAAGACATCTGCGCTATATACACTGCCCATATAGAGTGCTTTTAAGCGACCGTCGCTATGACTACCCGCAAGACTGCCCCCTAAGTCGGCCACAATCGTGGCGTACGATTCGAGTAATTTAAAAAGTCTTTGGCGATCGCCAACTTGCGACAAATCTAAAAATGGTTGCAAAGATACCTGCCCTTCGCCAACATGCCCCCACGCGACGCCATCAATACCCATGCTTGCCAGCAGATCATATCCCTTCTGTAGTAACTGGGGCACTCGGTCTACTGGAACAATCGCATCTTCAGTGACGGGGATAGCACGCTTCGCCCCGGCCGTATGCGAGAAAACTGCACCAACAGATTGTCGCATCTTCCAAAGATCTTCTTGCTGTTCTTTGCTAGATGCCTTTACGACTGCATTTGCCCTGTCGGTCATAATTTTTACGGCTTTTTTGGCATGCTTTTTTTGGTGCCGGCCGTTTGTCTCATCGTACTCGACCAGTAAGATAATTTTTGGTACCGGGGACGGAACATCTTTCAGCAGGCTAGGATAATATGATTCCACAAACTCAATCGTTCTTCCGTCTACCATCTCAAGTGATGATGGCTCGGTCTTGAGTAAGTCCTTGACGCATGATCCGGCATGCTCGATGTTATCAAAATAGCCAACGACCAATGTTGTCGACGGATTGTAGCTCTCT
This sequence comes from uncultured Candidatus Saccharibacteria bacterium, assembly GCA_964426305.1. Lineage (GTDB taxonomy): Bacteria > Patescibacteriota > Saccharimonadia > Saccharimonadales > CAIOMD01 > CAYRPO01. The sequence goes on along the minus strand of CAYRPO010000026.1, from coordinate 13,166 downwards.
GCCTCGAGTTCAATCTCGGTTACAATCCCAAGCGTACCCTGCGATCCAACAATAAGAGGCGTCAGATCGAACGATCCATCTTTGCGTTTTACGCCCCATATATCATAGCCAGAAGTGTTTTTGGTCAGCGGTTTTTTGGCGCCATCGATGACCTCCTGATTGTCGTCCAGTAGATTATCTATGGCACGATATAGCTCACCCTCAAGCGTCGTAAGGCCCTTCTTTTTGACCAATTCTCGCCGAGAGACGCGTGATGTTGTGATGACTTCACCATTTGAAAGGACTACCCGCAGGCTACGCACGAAGTCTTTCGTGGTTCCATACTTGACAGACTTTTCGCCACTAGCATTGTTTGCGACCGCACCACCGATAGTACTGTATTCAAGCGATGCAGGATATGACGGCAAAAATAACCCATGAGTATGTAATGTCTGTTGTAGCTTGCCAAAATTAGCACCAGGCTGTACGGTCAACAAGCCTTTGTTAGAGTCAAGTGACAAAATTTTATTTAAATGAGCAGGGAACGCCACAATAATGCCACCACCAATTGCGGCGCCACCAAAATCGCTACCAGACCCACGCGCAGTAATTGGGATCACGCGACCCCGTTCAGCAAGCTGCCATGCGAAACGTGCCGCTTTTCTGATGTCGTTTTCAAGCCGTGGATACAGTATAATCTGCGGCGTAATTTTCAAAACACTGGCATCAGTCGAAAAATATTCACGCGCATCAGGCGAGACGATTACCTCGCCAACAAGATGCTGCTGCAGATATTGGGCAATTTTACTCATGTGGTTTTTCGTATGCGATCTATGCAGGTATCATACCATAACCGCTTTTATGTTCATAAAAATACCCCGCCCAAAGAGCAAAAAACGTCATAACACCAAATTATAAATCCCAGCCTACATTGGAAGCTTTAATTTGGTGCGCCAGAAGATAAAGTTCTTGAACGCTTGCTTGGAAGTATAGCAGACTGGATTATCAATAGCCCGCCCCTGACATGGACAGATGATTTACGGCTAGCGGCACAGGCACCGCCACCACTGGCGTATAGATACTAGCAAGTTGTAATAACTATAAGAAGGTATGGTTTGAACGAAAGGCAATTATGAAGACAAGCACTACTCAGAAACAGGCCGGGGTACGCCCCAAAGGAACCCTCTCACCCCTTGCACCGCGCCAGCAGAGGTTTATGGAATACTATCTGGATGCAGACAGCCCTACATTCGGCAACTGTTATAGCTCTGCCGTTCGCGCCGGATATTCTGACCAGACGGCGCGAAACCTCATGCACCTGCGGCCAGCATGGTTATCGGAAATTATCGGACAAAATGTGACACTAGAACCCGCCGACTTACTAGCCAAACTCGGACAGATTATTGATGACCGCCACGAGACGACCGCGAACAAGTTACGTGCTATAGACATGATGATGAAGCACTACCACATGTTTGCACCAACGAACGTGACGGCCGTACAGCTCAACATACAGAGTGTGCTTGATTAGCGGCCGCTACAGCTGCGTAACTGATACTTGGTGCAAGTCGCTCACTATCGCAACCCTATCCTGCCAGCCATCAGCGAGCTTATCAAGATGGGGAATATCCGTACCGTTTCTCGACACAAGCACTGCCCGCACGCCCAGATTATGTGCCATCTCCGCGTCAACAAACTGGTCGCCCACTACTAACAAGTCTCCTCGACTAAGCCCCAGCTCATGTTCCGTAGCGTCGAGCATCCGTGCATCAGGTTTATGGAAAGCGTTATCATCACCACAAACAACAGCATCAATAAGACCGGCAAGAGGCTGTCTTTTTGCCAGGTTACGAGGGCTACCAACACGGCCATCGCTATGGTGCGGCCGGTTGCTTACGATAATCTGTTTTAGGCCAGCTTCATGACATCTTTTTAGCAGGTCGAGCGCATCAGCGAAGAATAAGTCGTCCGGGTGTTCGTAGTGATGCTCCTCGCTCTGAATAAAGTCCTCATAAATCTCTTGAAGTAAATCACCTTCTGCGCCGCAAATCCCCTGTATCGAGTCAATCAAACGGCCGTGGTAATTGCTCACAAATACTTCATGCGGCGGTACGGGCATACCGCGTCGTTGCAAGACCTCGGTCAGTACGGACTCTTGCAGTCCGAAACTATCAAGCAGAGTGCCATCAAAATCCCACACTACACCTGCTGCATTATATTCTGTGGAGGTTTCGGACATGGCTACTCTATCAAGCCTTCGGCTTTGAGCTTCGGTATCGTTTCATGTTCCATAATGGAGCCAATTTTTATATCAGTCGGCACCTGTGAAGTGAGCCATCGGATTTCTTCAACCTCGCTATCAGGATTGATGTCGCCCTGCCACTTCTCTACGATGAACACTTCCATGTGGACGTTCACTTCTGGGCTGTTAGCGGCTGGTGCGCTGTTCTTGTCGAATGGGCGCAAGTCGTCCTCTGATACATCAATTTGAAACTCTTCTTTGAGTTCACGGATAACTGCTTGCTTGGCCGTCTCACCCGGCTCAATTTTACCGCCAGGATGGATAAAGTATTCTTTACCCTTGGAGCGCTCAACAAGCACTTTACGGTCAACGATAATAATGCCGCTGGCTTTATAAATATCTTCGGTCTTTTGCATGTGTTGATTATATCAGTATTGAAAGGATATAACGCACTACTTTGCTATACCTAGCAAGCTGCGTGTAGTAGACTAGTGTCAGTAGGCGCTATACGCGGAAAAAGCTTATACCACACAAAGTCTGCCTGAATAACAGGTGAGTACCCCGCCTCCAACGTGAGCGGACGTGAGCAGACAGGAAGGGTCGTCATGACGCTTTGGCAAACTTTTCGCGTACAAAACAAATATACCCACCAGCGGTCACTCAAGCCGAAGAAGACGACTTGCTAATTTTGCTTGTCGAAGCCTTGGAAAAGATTGACGCCGACAGCCCACTAGCGGCTGAAAATGCCGTATCAATTACGGATAATAACGGCGGTCGTATCCTGTTATAACAGGGGTAGAAATGGTATAATAAGACTATGGAACCCGACGAAGCGCCAGACCTAAAATCCCTGCGGTATGTACTCTACGCCCGCAAGTCTACGGAAGACGATAATCGCCAGGTACGCTCTATCCCCGACCAGATACGCGAGTGCAAAAAGCTGGCGGAACAGCTTGGCTTGCACATCGTCGGAACTATCAAGGAAACAAAGTCAGCAAAGAAGCCACAACAGCGCCCACAGTTCACGGCTATGTTGGAAAATCTAGCTAGTGGCAAGAAATACGACGCTATTCTTTGCTGGCACCCCGACCGGCTGGCTCGCAACATGAAGGAAGCGGGCGAGATTATTGATTTGCTAGATGAGTTCAAGCTCAAGGACATACGCTTTCATAGCCACCAGTTCACGAACGATGCGAACGGCAAAATGCTACTTGGCATGTTGTTCGTGTTTTCTAAACAATATTCCGACGATCTATCTACCAAGGTACGGCGTGGTGTGCGCGGCAACTTCAATGAAGGCAAATCATCCGGCTCACCAAAATGGGGCTATACGCGTAATAGTGAAACTGGCTTATACGAACCCAACGAGTTCTTTGCTTTGGTACAACGTGCTTGGCACCGGCGCGCAGAGGGCGATAGCTTGGCGGATGTAGCCAAATACTTAGCCGATGAGGGCTACTATCGTTCTACGAAGCCTAGACGTGGCGCGGCGCGCAGAATTGCGCCCACGGTCAATGCGGTCGCTAAGATGTTCCGTGACCCATTCTATTACGGCCTGCTCGTGCAAGCCGGACAGACCGTAGACTTGCGCGAGATTTACGACTTTGAACCCATGGTCGATAAAGAGACATACGACCAAGTGCAGGTATTGAGCTACACTAGGACTAAGGATGTGGCAATTATGAAGCGAGCGACCTTCTACCCGCTGCGAGGCTTTGTCTACTGTGACGTGTGTAAATCATCTAAGCATATGCTGGTGGGTAAAAATAAAACGGGCAGCGGCACCTACGTGCTGTCCTATCGTTGCGATAATCCCGATTGCACACGCAGCCCAAAGTCGCTGCGGGCGAAAAACATCTTCAATGCCGTATATGATAGATTGAGTACCTTTGAGCTGACCGACGAAGCCTATGAGCGTTACAGTAAGCGGCTAGACACACTAACGGACGGCAAGATTATCGCTATAAAGCAGCAGATACTTAGCAAGCGCGGCGCGCTAACTCACATTAAGAAAGAGCTGGAAGACCGTGCATTGAATACCGCTATGCTCGACAAGCAATCCGTTATCTATAAAGCTAATGAGAAGTATGTCAACGAGTTGGCGGCCAAGCGCGTAGACTTGGAGGACGAAATAAAGAAGCTGGAAGTCAAAATAGCCGATCCACAGCAAATAAAACTCACGAAGGCGCAGTTCTTGAACGTGGTGAAAACGGCATCCGTAAAGATGAAAGCAGGCACCGCTGCCGAAAAAGACACGCTGTGCCGCATTTTATTCTTGAACCTACGGGTAGATAACGAAAAAGTGGCCTCGTACCTCTGGCGGGAACCGTTTGCCAGCATGGTCAAAGCCACTGAATTATCTCTTGGTGCGGATGAGAGGACTTGAACCTCCACGTTCTTGCGAACACTAGTACCTGAAACTAGCGCGTCTACCATTCCGCCACATCCGCATATTTATACTGTAAGGTTCAAGGATTGATTATAGAGGACTTGGTCACTCGATTGCTATGCCCAGTGAACGTCTGGCACGATTCTACTTGCCAGCAAGCTGGCAAATCGGTTCGCGCCCCCACCTCGCCTTGGCGGCATTCGCCGTACCATGGCTGCGGTCTTGCAAAGCGCCACTGGCGCTTCTCACATTCCGCCACATCCGCATAACTTGCATCGTGAAACACGATCATTGTATCAAATGTAACACCAAAAACACTAGTAGGGTTGTTTTTGTGTGTTGATCATCCAAAGATACACGTCGCTCAGGCGGTCAGCCGGTGTGTTGAGAATGCGCTCACGTATGCCATATACGGGTTGGTTTGTAACATATAGATATCGTGGCTGATACAGCCCAACTGCCGGAGCATCATTACGCCAAGCCTCTAAAAATGGCTTGTATTTCGCGGAACGCAGCGCAGGATTTGTTCTGGTACGTCCGCCTTCAAGAGCTAAATCGGCCGTTTTGTTTTTATAGTTCGAGAGGTTCAATTTACCGACTTCGGCCTGCGACGAATGCCAATATGGGAAAACGTCAGGATCGGGACCAAGGTTGATTGCGTACAGCAAAACGTCGTAATTATGCGCCAGAACATTGCTCTGAACAAAGTCCTTTGCATCGCGCAGATCTACGTCGAGCCTTACACCAACCGCAGCCCATTGTTTTTGGATATAGGTCGCTACGTCGCTATTTTCTGGGGTACTTTCCGCAACAAGCTTGAGGGCGAGCTGTTTGCCATCTTTTGAACGATACTGCTGCCCAGGAGCAACAATCCAGCCTGCAGCAGTTAGGGTACTGCTTGCATCTGCAGGGCTGTACGGTAATTGAGTGACGGCCGGATCGTAACCAACATGAGAGCTCAGTAACGGGCTGCGCACGGGTATGACAGGGTATCCGAGTGACCTCGTGATGGTTGGTGCATCAGTAGCACGCACCAGTGCCTGGCGAACTTTTGCATCTGACAATACAGGCTGGTCGTTTCTGAAGAACAGCATATTACTAGACGCAAGTGAATAGTTTGTCTCATTATAGCCGCCCTCAGACACAGTACCCACCTCAAGGCCGGATGCGGCCACGATATCTTTGTTTTTTAATGCGGCAGCAACACTCAAGCCGTCTGGATAAGTATTGATACTGAAGCTGTCAATCGCAGCGGCGCCAAAATGATATTTCAAAAATCGCGACATTTGCACAACTTGACGCTGGTCGCTCGCCGACGACCCAAAGAGGTTCACTCCTTTCCAAACATATGGACCACTACCTACGGGTGACTTTGTATTGAATGACGCGCTACGAAGCTGGCTGTCAGGAATGTCTTTGAGCACATGCTTTGGCACTATGCCATTGGTAAGTGCATGCGGAAATGGGCCAAACGGACTTGGGAGCGTAAAGCGAATTGTCGTTTTGTTGATTTTTTCAATCTTTACACCTGTCCAGCCAGTTAACAATGGCGATTTAACATCAGGGTTCTGAATAAGCTGGTACGTAAACAAAACATCATCGGCAGTAAGTGGTGTGCCATCGTGCCACACAAGTTCGGGTTTAAGGCGTACGGTATAAACAACATTCCGATCGTCAACCACCCACGACGCCGCAAGGTCACCAACCAGCTCATTTCTGTCGTTATATGTTAACAAAGAAGAAAACAACAGTTTTGAGACTGCTGCATCAACATTATTAGATATAAACAATGGATTTGCGTTGGTGAATTTCCCAACCATACCCTCTGAATACACACCCCCCTTTACGGGCTTGGCTATCAAATAGTACTCACCCAACGCCCGAGCCTGAAAGACAACCGTGACGATCAGAATACACACCAAGCCAAGCCATGTACCGATAAAGCGCCGAGAGTCAACTATGTTCTGCCAACGACGAAATAAATGTCGATCGAGCTGCTTATTGGCAGATTCACTGGCGATACTTACGCGTTTTTTACGCGAACGTATGCGACGACGAAGTGTTACACGCGTAGGGCGTTTAATCATGGGTGTTGATTATTTTGCAACGATTCCCAAAATAATTGACACGACAAAAACAATCGCCAACACAATGGTCATCTGAAAGAGGGTTTTGTCGGAGCCGCGACGTACGGTGTTGATGTCTGCACTACCGCCAAAACCGGCCCCCAGACCGGCGCCACGGACCTGCATGAGAATCGTAACTGTCATAAGCAGAGCTGAGCCAACTGTGATGTAATTAAAAATACTTGTCATGTTTTTCCTGTCGAACCTCCAAAAACATATTTACAATATAGTTTACCAGGCCTATCAGCATACCGGCAAGCACAGCCGCCCAAAATGAGTCAACCACCAGGGGTCCATAGAGTATCCCGGCCAGATAAACAATAATGCCATTTATGACAATCGTAAACAGTCCTAGGCTCAGTGCAATGGCCGGCAATGTTACGATCACTAACAATGGTTTTACCAGGGCGTTGAGTACTGCCAATACGAACCCCCCACACAAAACAACGGTCCAGTTGGCGCCATAGTCCAAGAGGCCAAACAAACCGCCTGCAAGTACAAGCCCGAGACAGTTCGCCAGCCAACGGACAATAAATTGTGCAGCTTGTCTACGCATGTTCTACTGTACAGTATACCCGCTTACGCCTAACTACCCAAGATTCTTGAGCCCGTAGGGGTCACAACAATGTCATCTTCGATACGCACACCTATGCCTTCTGCGGCGATGTATATGCCTGGTTCGACAGTCAGTACAATGCCTGGTTCAAGTGGTTTTGTATAATCTCCTACATCGTGAACATCAAGACCTAAAAAATGTCCAAATGCGTGCGGAAAGTATGTACGCACGTCCACACCCGACAGGTTCAGTGCCCCCAGTTCGGCCTTCATGTGATCATTAGCGAGCTGACTCAGTCCTTTCCAGGTGGCTCCCGGCTTGACAGCGCCAATCACTGCTTGCTGTACGCGACCAACAGCATCAATCACGGCTTGAGCTCTGTCGTTTTGCCCATATACATATGTCCGTGAGATGTCTGCAGCATAACCCTCGACTTCGGCGCCGACATCAAACAGGACAGCTTCACCATAGCTGAAACTGGCATTGTTTTTCACGTAATGCAGTGTGGTTGCGTTACGGCCGCTGGCCACGATGGGCTGATAGGCATGCTCAAGGCTGTGTCGAGCAAAATGGGCATCGATATGTACCTGTAATGCTTGCTCGCTACCGTGATGCAACTGTTTTTGTGCAAGCTGCAGTGCTTCATGTGTGTATCGAATCGCAGCCTCTATGGCCTGAATCTCAACCGGCTGCTTGACGCTCCGTAAGCCTGCCAGCAAGGGCCGTATGTCCTTTGGTGACATGCCTCGACGCCTCAGGCTATCGAGCACAGACTTTCTAGCCGGATTTGTATAATGCTCGCCTGCCCGACGCGGTGCTGGCATATTGTAATACACCGGCAGCTTACTTGAGCGTGTCTTACATATATCAAGTATGTCCGATACGGGCAAAACCGTAGCTACACCGCTGACCGATGTAATTTGTTCGGCATCGAACCCTCCACCAAAAAGTATCTCGGTTTTTGTGCGTTTTGGCAGACCGATATATTCGGCACCGTGCGAAGTATCGATAACCAGCACCAAATCGGGCTCATCGAGACCGGTCAAATAGCGCATATTGCTGTCCTGGTGGAATCGATAGTTCGTATCGCCGCCACGCTGCACAAGGCCATTGCCCGCGACCACAATAATTGCATCGTGAGCAACAATCTCAGCGAGCTTTTGGCGATTCTCGCGATAAAAGTCGGTTGTACAAAATGTCATAATTGTCCTTTCTGATATGCACGTAAATATTGCCGCAGGATGGTTGCCTTTTTCGGACCAATAGCATGGTCAAGTTCGGCATCGCGGGCCTGCATAACACCTCGCACCGAACCAAATGTCTTTAGCAACTTCTTTCGTGTAGTTGGGCCAATGGTAGGAATCTGGTCAAGCATGCTCACTGTCTGACGCTTTGTTTTTAGTGTGGAATGATAGCTGACAGCGAATCGATGAGACTCATCGCGAATTCGCTGAAATAGCTTAACGAGGTGACTGGTATCGGGCAGCTGTAGCCGCACCAGCTCGTCCGACTCGTCGGTATGATATCCCTTCAACTTCAGTACATACTCTTCGTGTATACGCACGCCACTCCGTGATTTGTTGACGACAATTTCTTCGAATTTTTTTGCCAAACCAACCATGGGCACATCGAAACCAAGGGAGTCCCGAGCATCAAGCGCGGCATTGAGCTGGCCCTTGCCTCCGTCAATGATGACAAAATCTGGCCTACCCCAGGCCTTGATGTTTTTTTCTGCAAAACGACGCACTATAACTTCATTCATATGCGCAAAGTCGTCGTTGCCAGGTATACGCATCTTGAATTTGCGGTACGAGCCCTTGTCGGAAACGCCGTTCGTAAACACGACCATACTGGCAACCGTGTCGGTGCCCTGCATATGACTAATGTCATAGCCTTCGATTCGCTTCGGTGGTTTTTCGAGCCCCAGTAATTGCGTCAAATCATATAGTGCATGGTCTTTTGACAGATCCATGTTTTCTACATCGCTGAAGATAATACGATTTTGCAAACTCTGGAGGGCATGCAGGCGATTACGAGCAACGGCGGCCTGCTCAAACTGCTGATCACGGGACAACTGTTTCATGTCCTTCTCGAGCTCTCGCACCACCAACGTTCGTTCGCCGCGAATGTATCGAATTAACTTGTGTAGGTTTTTCAGGTATAGGTCGCGGTCGTACTGCTGTGTTTCCGGACCAGGACACAGGCCAAGATGATATTGTAGACAACCCCGATCTGGAAGCTGGGTATGCGTAGAATATGGAAAGATTTTGCGTAAGAACTTGAGGGCACGACGTAGTGGGCCGGCACTTAAGAATGGACCAAAGTACTCTGCTCCGTCGTCAAGTGGACGTCTTGTAACAGTAACACTGGGCGCTTGCGATTTGAGGTCGATGCGCACATACGACATGGACTTGTCGTCGCGAAGCAATATGTTGTATTGCGGTTGATAGCGCCGGATCATCTCGGCTTCTAAAAACAGGGCCTCGACTTCGCTATCCACTTCGATCCAGTCAACGTCTACGATCTCGGCGACCAATGCGTCAGTCTTTGGGTCACGATACCTACTGGTTTGAAAATATTGTCGAACTCGATTGCGCAAGACCGCAGCCTTGCCAACATAAATGATCTGGCCTGATGCATCCTTATGAAAATAGACGCCCGGGGAAGCGGGTAAAGACTGTAGCTTTTGAACAAGTGTGGTATGCATGATCTTGTCATTATACTCTTTGGCATTGCATGCTTCATCGATACATATACACTTTGACATATACGAAATCTATGCGTTAGGATAAGACATGGAACAAACATTTTCTCTTTCACTCACATTCAACGACGTCCTCCTGCGCCCAGGCTATTCGGGGTTCGACAGATCAGACATACAACTCAATACAAACATAACAAAAAATATTACATTAGCAGCACCCTTGGTATCGTCGCCCATGGACACCGTGACCGAGCATGGTCTCGCCATAGCACTTGCGCGGGTCGGTGGTATTGGCATCATACATCGCAATCTAACGATTGACGATCAAGCAAATGAGGTCAAAAAAGTAAAAGCACAAGGCTTTGTTGTTGGAGCTGCCGTTGGCTCAAGTAGCGGCTATGAGGCCAGGGTCAAAGCGCTCATCGATGCACAGGTAGATGTTGTTCTGGTAGACTCCGCTCACGGATATTCAAAAAAGGTAATCGACGCTGTGTCATACATAAAGAAAAAATATAGCGTAGATGTGATCGCCGGCAGTGTTGCTACTGCCGAAGGTGCCCGGGCATTGATCGATGCGGGCGCAGACGGACTACGAGTAGGCATGGGGCCTGGAGCAATCTGCTCAACACGAATCGTGTCTGGTATGGGCGTTCCTCAGTTAACGGCACTGCTCAGTATCGCACCAATTGCACATAAGGCCGACATACCCGTTATTGCCGATGGTGGTATCGTCAACTCTGGCGATGCCGTCAAAGCCCTAGCGGCTGGCGCATCTACAGTGATGATGGGCAGGATGTTCGCCGCAACTGAAGAATCTCCAGGCAATACAGTTCGACTCAAGGCCGAGCATGTACCCGGACGTTTCCAAAATATCATTGATGGCTCAGACGATTATTGCTTTAAGCAATATCGCGCCATGGGCTCACTGTCTGCCATGAAAAAAGGCCTTGCAATATCGTCAGAGGATGAATTTCATGGCAAAAATTATCAGGGCGACATACTCATTGCTGAAGGAGTGGAAGGTTTAGTGCCATGTTCTGGCACCGTGAAAGATCTTGTTGATAAGTTTACTGGTGGCATATTGTCGGGTATGTATTACGTAGGATCACAGAATATACGCGAACTATGGCAGTCTGCCGATTTTATACAAATTACCCCGTCATCTCTTACCGAAAGTCATCCACACGATCTTTTCATCACCGACACCGGTGGCAATTACCAGTGACATCTATAATGCATCACAGAGACCGCAGTACCGCATAGTTCAACAGGCTAGGTATTGTATGGTACTGCTGTACCCATGCGTTGACGACACTCGGCCGAGCAGACATCGTCTTTTTTGTGGCACGCTTCACACATTAGCACCAAGTTGTTACAAGGTTTGTATGCACAGTTTTCGAAGTTACTGGTTTTGCCATGGCAATGTATACATTCACCAATATCTTTGCCTTTTTCGGTAAACTTTGTTGCCATACGTTTGTCAAACACATACAGGCTACCTTCCCATAGGCCATCGTCTCCATAGGCTTCACCATATTTTACAATGCCGCCATCAATCTGATATACCTCTTTAAAGCCTCTATTTTTCATAAGTGCACTCAACGCCTCGCAGCGAATACCGCCTGTACAATACGTCACAATAGGTTTGTCTTTTATAGCATCGTATTTTGGATCTTCGATTTCCCTAATAAAATCGTGACTCGTACGTACATTGGGTACGACGGCGTTTTTGAATTTGCCTATTTGTGCCTCGTATGCATTTCTGCCGTCGAAAAACACAACATCACCCGCGTGCTCCTCGACCAATTTGTTGACCTCGGCTGGTTTTAAATGCTTACCACCGCCGACTACGCCGTGCGCATCAACTTTGATCTCGTCTGGGGCGCCAAACGCCACTAGCTCTGGACGGACTTTTACGCTGAGCCGCGGAAAATCTTCGGCCCCACCCTCGCTCCACTTATAGATAATTCCCTTGAATGTTTCAGTCAAATTCATGGTTTTTACGTAGGATTTGAGACCTTCGACTGACCCACCAAGAGTACCGTTGATGCCGTGCTTGCTGATGATAATTCGCCCCTTTAAACCGTAGCGTTCACATAGCTCACGCTGCCACAGCCGAGCCATGTCTGGATCGGATACAGGCACAAATTTGTAGTACAAAATGATTTTTTGCATTCCCGTCATACATTCATTATACTAACTCCACTATGATTGTACGAATCGGTGCAATCCTCTAATTCGTCAACGATCGGACGTGCCGATCCAATAACGACAAGCTTTTCCAAGCACTTATGACAAAATATAGTAAGACGAAAGGACTGTTTGCTCGTGGAAACAAATAAAAAGACCCTACGCCTGTATTGGAACCAAGTACAAAAACACAAACGAAGCTTCTTTATCGCAATGGCACTTATACCACTTGCAGAGGTTTGTTTTACGCTTCTTATACCACTTTCTTTTAGCCGTGCGGTCGGAGGACTCACGACGCTCGAGAACGACATAGTTCTAACAAGTATGGTTGTGGCAGCCCTAGCCGCTGCAGTTGGCGTGCTATGCAACCTGGTTGGGTTTCAGGCGCTTACTCGACAAGCCGGCGACGTCGGGTTCGAATTGCGAAACGATACGTTCAGCCGCATCATCAACAAAGACATGGCGTTTTTCGTCAACCAAAAGGTCGGCGCGCTCACTAGCAAGTATATCGACTTCGTGCGGGCCGAGGACACACTTCAGAACCTGCTGATTATCCGCACGCTCGGTTTCTCAATCACGCTCATCACTGGCATCTGCATCATCGGCACACAATCTGCCCTACTTGCGGGCATCATCGCCATATTATTTGTCATACTTGTCTTTCAGGTGCGCTGGAGTATGCAAAAACGTGAACAGTATCGGCGCGAGAAGCATGCCATACGTGCCGAGCTGCACGGGACAGTCGCCGATGCCATAACCAATAACTTGATCGTCAAAACCTTTGCCCGCGAAAAGTCAGAGATACGATCGGTAAAATCGCTGAGCTCTCGTTACCGTACACTACTTGTGAAGGATATCGGGTTTCTGTCGTATGAAGGTTCTGTTCGAAACCTCGTCATGTACACGGCTCAGGTAACGATCATTAGCATCTGTGCTTACATGGTTCTGGACGGCAGGCTCGCACTTGCAACACTCGTTTT
>CAYRPO010000025.1:2012-15622 GCA_964426305.1 uncultured Candidatus Saccharibacteria bacterium | reverse complement strand
GAGACGCTTGACAAAAAGCTAGATTAGTAGTATAATAACAAACATTGACCACTGTAGTGTATTCTGCACTGCAGGGTTTGCACACAAGAGAAAGGCAAACTGATGTCAATTGGAGTTAAGTTGTACGTGCTTCACGGCACATGCGAACTCTGTAGGCCCAATGTGATAGCCAAGCAGCGCTTCGCGCTGGATGGCTACATGCCGCTGGTAGTCCAGCTGGCAACACCGGAGATGCACTGGCGGATCAAGGATGCGCTGGAAGGCGCGGAAGCACGTCCGACCATCCCGTTGCAGCCGATCATCGAGGGCTTCTCGCTCTACTTGTCGGACGATCTGAGTTCAGCAGCTAGGACTGCCGATCTCTACGGGAACGCACTGCGCTTCACGTATGCCAAGAGCTTCAGATGTCTGCATTTCACTGCAGACGAGATGAAGTGGCTGCGTCGGTACGGGCGTGACATACTGTCCACGCTAGCCTACCTGAGGCGTCAGCCGCCAAACACTCCGGTCGTCATCGGCCTCACCTGACCTCTCAACCCCCTTCTCGGGCATCTTTCATAGAAAGCGCCCAAGGAGGGGGCGTTTTCATATCTAGGGGACTATTTTTTTGTATCTGGCAGGGTGTTTTTGTGTTTTTGTATGAAGCTGGGGGCGTCTTTAAATTCGGCCATAGATGGTTTGCTCTTGTAATTTGGAAGGGATTTTTGACCGCGCTCTAGCATGGCAAAGATCTGGCGTAGGCTCTCGGCAACCTGGGGGCTGTCTATGACGGTCGCAATCGCTTCGCGTCCAAACGAAATTATCGACACTTTGTCACCATATACACTCCATTCAACAGGGGCGGTATAGTCGTTCATGTCATACCAAACTCGTTCCAGTAGCATTTCACGATCAGACTCCTCGGTGTTTACCGGTACTTCTGGTGCATCTGGGTAGAACACTTTGCGTTTGATTCCGGCTTTTGGCGCCAAGTTGCGTACTTCGTGCATGAATTCGAAGCCAAAGAAGGCAATGTCGGCTCGAGTTTTCAGAAACTGAATCGGTTGTCTCAGGCGAACTTGTTCGGCGAACACTTCTTTTATGCCTTCTTTGCCTTGAAAGAATCGAACGCTCGGTTGCTCGTGTTGCTCGTAGTACGTTTTGAGTAAACTATGTAGATTACCCCTGAGCTGCCGCTCCTGTAGACTGACTTCGTCCTTGCGTTCGCGGGCAAGGGTGCCTAGGCGCACAGGGCTTTCGGCACGGTAGTGTAGCTTTTTGTGCAAGTCAAAGCGGGTCGCTAGCTGAAGCTCGACGAGTCGATCTAAAATTTTGTACATGTTGGTACGTGTCTCGCCGGTAGCTTTTGCGAGCTCACTTGGTTTCCATTCGGGTTTCGTGAGCAAGGCCGTATATACGGATGCTTCGGTGTCACTGAGTCCAGCTGCAGTTAAGTCCATAGATGCATCATAACACAAAAACATAAAAATGTGAATACATATGGCACAAAGTATATATAACAGGTATAAATAGTGCAAAATTCGTGAACAAATATTGACAAAGTAACTCCACCATCGTATAATACGCTGCATCATTAAGAATGGAGGTTTGTTATGAAAGGTTCAAATGTGGCAGATGCAATTTTTGCCAACACCGAAGAGCTTTATAGCATCATCGACGCCTTGCGTGCCGAAAACCAAAACCTCAAAACCGAAATCCGTTTATTGACCGAGTTAATTAATTGAAAAGGTGAACAAGTATGACAGAATCAATAAAATGTGGTGAATGCCCAGCATTGCGTCAGGTTGATGCAACCGTTCGTCAGTATGGCATTGAATGCGTAGATGATGCGGTTATATGCGTTGCGCTAGGAGATATTGATCGTAGCAGCACACTGCTTGCTATAGGTAAGGGATTCATCGATCTGGCGGACGGGCTAGACAAGCAACTGACCGGCACTTGTAATGAACCGCAGAATGGTAGGTGTACGGCTTCGCAAGTTGCTCAAGAGACAGTTGGTGTTATTTGTTCTGACATAGATTTTGCAAAACAGAACGATCATTCGGTGTCGGATTCAACGGTAGACCCGTATGACGGCATGCGTCATGGTAGATGTATTGATGCCGGTGAAGGCTGCGGTTCGGACTGCCCAGTAGGGTAGGTGGCGAAAATAAACAAATTGTGGGGGCGAGGTTATAGCGCCCGTAAATCATAAACAAAATGAAGGAGAAGCATATGGTTAGCAAAGAAACAGAGACTGCTAGGGAAGTTGTGGCTTTAACCGAGCAAAGTGCTGAGTTTACATTTGATCAAACTTCGATGCATGTTGCTCGCGATGTGGCCAATCCATTCATCGGTATGTTGAGTGACACGGAAAATCCGTACAGCAAATGTGCTATGGATCGTTTGGCGCGAATGAGTGCGGAGGCTAGACAAGGGTTTGTTAGCTCTCTGCTGGTTGATCCTAGCAGGAGCGGTATCGTATTTCCACGATATCAGTTAGATGGTCGGGCACCGCTCGATGTAGACGGGGAAGAGCCCGACAAGGTTGTAGCACTCTGGAGTGCTCTAGCTAAAGATATTCCAAAGCTTGTTGTGCCGGAAGAGCTTAGAGCCTCGGTGATGGCATCCTCTGAGCGATTAGGTATGATGGGCCGAACCGAACATATGCTCGCCACCGAAGAAGCCGAAAGAATACGGCTAGGCGAGAACACCATGCTTCATATCAGAGGAGCCGCCAACAAGGCAAACAGGGTACGACTGGTGACTGCAAACGAAGTTTTGAAGTCGCAAGATCCTGATACCGCCAAAAATGCTTTGTTGATAGCTACGACTGATGCGACGCGGCAATTAAAGCCAGCAGAAAAGGCAATCGTCAAAGACTTTGCTCCTGATGCAGAGAACGAGTTTGAACTTTTTATCGCTTCGGCTATTGCTGAGGGCTATGCTCCGCACCCAAAGAATATGACTGGTCCGAAAATCTTGCCGGACGGTACAATTTCGATCAGCCTTTTGCATGGTACGCTGGGCACTGAACTGGTGTTAGTTTCACCCAAAAAATATGAAACATCAACCGGCAAACATGCAACAGGGTTGTTTAATGCTTATGCGGCATTACAGGCTTACGGTAGTCGAATAGTCAGACCAGATTTTAGCTTAAATGGCCTAGATATAGTCGAGGTAACTAGCTCGCACTATATGCCAGTGGCAGTTTTGAACAATCTTGATGCAACGGCCAAACTAGAGTTAAATCTCGGGTCTATTCGAGCCATCGGTGACGTACAGCCGAAAAGGTCGGCTGATGCATATTTGGTCGAATTTGGACTCTTTATGAATCGAATCGAGTCTCTAGACCCGCAACTAAGGGCAGCATTGCTCGCAGAAATGTAAGCTTTTACATAAACTCTTGACCTTTGTACTACGCTTGTGGTTACATATGAGTAAGATTGGCTAGCCGCACTAGCTCGCACAAAAATTCAAAAGAACAAAAAAGGAAACAAAAAGTGGATACCGAATTTTCGCGTCCACGATTCGAGGCACAGCCTGTTGGTGGTGGTCAAATTAACGCCGCTAGTATAGGCACGAGTCTTGTGTCGAATATGGCAACAACAAATGTTGCTGGCGGGGTGACGCTCCGCGAACCGATCAAAATTGACTTTGCTGCAGGCGCCAAAGCCTTTAAGCGCAGCCGCTTGAAAAAGAGCATGGTGCGTGGTTTTGTAGTTTCTTGTGTGATTAGCGCGGCTGTTCTGCTGTCGCTTGCGGCCGTAGGTGTCTGGGTCAACCATCATTTTGCTGGTCGCGCTCTACCGTATACCTATGTTGGTACAATGCGCGTTGGTGGTATGAGTGAAGCGCAAATCAAGACTGCGCTAGATGCACGCGCTAACGAGACTATTATCACACTGCAAGACGGCGGCTTGCAGCACACGCTGCGTCCTGGCCAGATAGGCGCCTCATTTGATACCAGCACTGCAAGTAAACAAGCTATGCACGGCAACCTACAACTCTTTTCGTATTTGTCGCGCAAGCGGGTTGATGTGTCGGTGACGGTCCAGGATCGGCTTGTTGCTGGCTATGTTGCCGATAGAGTCCATCGTTTGCAAACAAAAGCCAAAGATGCATACATCACCCAAGACAGGGGTAAGCTGGTTATCCAACCAGAGCTCGTGGGTTTTGAGTCCGATCCAAAATTTATTACCCGGAGTATTGTTACAGCACTGTCGTCTATGGAAAATCCGGTCGTGAACGTTAACGCAGTGACAGTGCGGCCTCGGGTGTTTGCAGCGGATCTACAAGATGACTTGGAACGTGCGAATTCTATGGTCAAGGCAAAAACCGGTGTACAGTACAGCGGCGTCATGTTTCGACCTACTGAAAAGCAAAAAGTAGCATGGATGCAAACAAGCGTGTCTGAATTTGACAAGTCGGTCGAGCTCAAGTTTGACCGACTTGCCGTTCGTCAGTATGTGAACGATATTGCGCGACGTTATATCGCAGAGGGATCGGCTGTGTTCGATATCGACGAAGTGACTACGCAGCTCGTGACTGCTCTAAATAGCGGCGCGAGTGCAACCGTTCAAACAGCATCAGCGCCGTAGCGGCTTTTGCGGTCAGTATGACGTATTTCGAGTGTTCCTTGGTATACTTTTGGTATACAGGAGAGGTTTGAAGTATGTCAGCTGCGACAGAACCAAAAAAGCGACTGGTACTAATCGACGGGAAAAGCGTATTTTACCGTGGGTATTATGCTATGCCGAACCTCAGCACTGCAGACGGTACTCCTACTGGCGGCGTATACGGTTTTGCGACACTCAGTCTTGAGGTGATTAAACGACTAAAACCTGACTATGTAGCGGTCGCATGGGACAAACCCAAGACGAACATTCGTAAGCGACTCGAAATCTTTCCTGACTATAAAGCGGGTCGTAAGCCAGCACCACCAGATTTTTATGTGCAAATTCCGATTTTACATGAGCTACTCGAAAGCTTGGGTTGGCCTATGTACGAGTTGGATGATTACGAAGCCGATGACATTATGGCTGGGCTCGCCAAAAAGGCAGATGTCGAGGGAATTGAAACGATCCTCATTACCAGTGATCTTGACGCCCTGCAGTGCCTCAGTAAGCACACCAAGGTATATGCGCTCAAAAAAGGCCTCAGCAACATAGAAGAGTTTCATACGGACAGCTTCACGGCCAAATACGGTCTGCGTCCTGATCAGTTTCTGGATCTTAAGTCGCTTCAGGGGGACAGCAGCGACAATATACCCGGTGTTCCGGGAGTTGGTGCTAAGACGGCTGCGACATTGCTACAGAGATACGATACACTTGACGGCGTATACGAAAATATCGATCTGATTAGCGGGGCGGTGCATGACAAATTGGTTGCTGGTCGTGAATCGGCGTATATGAGTAAAAAACTTGCTACGCTCTTTACTGACGCTCCTTTGTCGCTTGATCTGGATGCTATGGATGTACACAAATTTGATGGTGCTCGCTTGCGAGCCAATCTGGAAAAGCTTGAATTTCGAGCCATTTTGCGACAGCTCAGTGATCTGCCTATCAACGGCAATCATCAGGTTGAAGCTGCACATGCTTCAGCTATATCATCAACAGCTTTTGCTTCAATCCCTAAACTAGTAACACTCGAAGCCGCAGGTTTCAAAGCTGCAGATGAACTGTATGTCTATGCTCGCAGCCGTGGTGCGCATGGTATAGATCCAGTCTGTGTTGTTGTGGGAACAAAAGAATGGGTAACAATTGTCGAGCCAACGCAATTTGCGCACGTTGCCGAACACTTTTCCAGGCCACTCATAGGCTACGATATCAAAAGTTCGCTAAAAGTACTGTATAGTCTCGGTCTGGCACATGAAACCATTGGACATGACGTACAGATTGGCGCCTTTTTGCTGAACTCGCTCGACAGGGAACTCGACTTCGTCGAGCTTGCTGAGCGTGCTGGTTTGCAGGCAACCAATCTGGCCGATGTGCCCACGGAGGACATTGGCGAATTTGCTGCCCAATATATCGGTACGCTTGTGATGTTGAGTGAGCAGCAACGAGCAGAGCTCGCCAAACTGACGGCGCTCAACAAACTGACAACTGAAATTGAGTGGCCAGTAGTGCCAGTGCTGGCGCGTATGGAATACGAAGGCATCGGCCTAGACGTACCATACCTAGAGCGCATGAGCCGCGTGCTCGAAGACCAGATCAGTGATCTTGAACAAACCATTTATGGGTATGCCGAGCAAGAATTTAACATCAGTAGCCCGCAGCAGCTTGCGAAGGTACTGTTCGATGACCTTGAACTGCCGTCGCAAGGTGTAAAAAAAGGTAAAACAGGCTTTAGTACGGCCGCCAACGAACTCGACAAACTGCGTGACATGCATCCGATCATCAACTGCATCAGCCAGTATCGCGAATTCACCAAGCTGAAAAGTACGTACGTTGACGCGCTACCGAACCAAGTAGCAACTGACGGGCGTGTACATACGACTTTTCATATGACCGTTGCGCAAACGGGCCGACTGAGTAGTGCAGACCCGAACTTGCAAAACATCCCAGTTCGTAGTGACCTTGGAAAAACCATTCGCACAGCCTTTGTTGCGCGACCAGGACACGTGTTTGTGAGTGCCGACTATAGCCAATTCGAACTGCGCCTTGCGGCCGTTATGGCGCACGATACCGACATGATCGAAGTATTCAATAACGGAGAAGACATTCATATTCGTACGGCTGCCGAAGTATACGGCATAGCCCTGGAGGATGTCACAAAGGAACAGCGTAGTGCTGCCAAAACGATTAATTTTGGTGTGCTGTACGGCATGAGTCCGCACGGTTTGGCCGCCGCGACCGGTATGACATTTGGCGATGCCAAAGATTTTATCGATCGTTATTTTGCCGCAAGACAGCCGCTGGTGGATTACATAAAAGGATTGCGTGAGCAAGCCAAGTCACTCGGCTATGTTGAAACACTGTACGGTCGCCGACGCCCGACGCCGGACGTTCAAAGTAGTAATTTTGTTGTGCGCGAAGCTGCATATCGCCAAGCGGTCAACATGCCCATACAGGGCACTGAAGCCGACATCATGAAGCTGGCCATGGTTAAATTGCAACAACAATTTGAACAGTATGTCGTGTCAACCGATATTCCGCATCAGTTGCTACAGATCCATGACAGCATCTTGGTAGAGTGTCTTGTGGCTGACGCCGAAAAAGTCGCCGAAACTATGAAACAGGTCATGGAAACCATAGCACCAGAACTTGGTATCAGACTTGCTGTAGATGTGCATACCGGGCAAAACTGGGGCGAACTGTAGTTGATACATATTTCAGGTTCGCATTAGCAATTGCTGTTACATTTGTAGTATGGCTTCTTTGGATTGCATGAAGCTGCGGACTGCACCTTGTAGATTGCTGACATCTTGCTTAGGGCAGACTCCAGAGACGATGATAGCATAGTCACCGCGTATATATGATGCGTTGAGGCCTTTAAATGTGCCATTATCTGCGTTTAGCTCATAGGTGTCAAATTCTGTCTTGGTGGCATTTGGCGAAGACAAAGTGATGCTTATGGGAGCTGTTTTGACGACAGTAAAGCCATCTACAGTGTTGGTGCTACTGACAGTGTTGATGCTTTCGGCAAACGACGAACTAAAGTCTTCGGCGATTGTTTGGGTGCTCGTTATGTTGTTTGTGGTCATTCCGTTTGGCTGGTCAAAGATCACCGCACATTGAGTGCCGACAAGTTGGTACTGCGCGTTGCCGGTGGTACTCGATATGAGTTTCCATGAAGATCCGCTGGTCTGATCGATGTTTTTCCAGACTAAATCTGTGACTTGCTCCTTGTTTGCTATGATGCCGGCAATCTTTTCCTTAGTCTGTTCGTTGGTCTGTTCTGCATTGTCTGCGCTGAGCATTGCCATGTAGATGCCAATCATTGCCAACGCCGTTAGGACTAGTAGCGCGCTATTGATGATGATGGATACAAAGGCCAGCGTATTCTTGAACCCGGCTTTTTTAGACCGACTTTTTGCCATAATTGCCAGCAGCAAACCAACGATTGGCGCAAACAATGCACAGACGAGGCTTATGATCGCCAATGTATTGCCCGGGTCGCTACCAGTGGCAGGCTGTGGTTGTTGTGGGCTTACAGGAGCGCCAGCAAATGGCTGAGCTGTGCCATACGCTTGCGCGGGCGGTTGTTGTGCAAATGGCTGCTGTTGCGGTGCTTGTGCTACTGGTTGTGGCGGGTTTGTTCCCTGAAATGGTTGTTGCGGTACTGGTGGTTTTTGTTCGTCCATGATATTTCCTGTCACTTGATATTGCCCCTATAGTAAGCGTAAACATTACAGATGTCCAGCTTCTGTGGCATACTGGCGAGATTGTACGGCTTTGGCGGGCCTCACGGCATATTCTTTGCAGATCATATATAATGCAAAACATGAGCACATATTTACATATATTCAAACCAAAAGTTCTGTGGTGGGTACTTACGGTCAGTTCATTTGCGGGGCTAGCCGCATCTTTTGTGCAGGCAATTGAGCGTATCAACTATGGTGACAATCCGTCGCAACCGCTGCAATGTGACATCAACAGCGTATTTAGTTGCAGCAACGTGTTTGATGCGTGGCAGTCGTCGGTTTTTGGTTTTTCAAATTCATTGATGTGCATCGTGTTTTTTGCGGTGCTGGTAGGCGTTGGTCTGGTCGCCGCGACCGGTGGTGAGGTTAACAAAAAACTGCGGCTGATCCTGCACTCGTTTAGTATGTTCTTTTTGGCTTTCGGAGCTTGGTACTTATGGCAAAGCACGTTCGTTATCAACTACATATGTATCTTTTGCACCATCTGCTACACGGCGGTGATCGCCATGAACTGGGCGTGGCTGCGCATCAACGCCAAAGACTACTTTGATTCTAAAAAATCGTATAAAAAGTGGCAAAAGATCGAAAGTTCCGGCTTAGACACATTTGGCTGGATCTTGTACGCAATTGCGTTTGCGGCAATGATCGCCTTTCATTTCTGGGCGTAGTTATGAGTCTGCGTGCAGTAGTAGTGTAGGGGCGTTATACTAGAGTGATGAAGCAAAAAACATGGATCAGAGCAGGGATGGCTGCGTTGATAGTGATGACCGTTGGCGCAGGCGCCTATTTGTTGTCGAATCGTGGGGATGAGGCTCCAAAAAATGACACGGGTAACAATAAGATCCCAATCGGTAATAGCGAGATGCACAAACTGCCCGATATGCGGCTGTCATATGTGATTGACCTAGATGCACAACAGATGTATGCGATTGTTGTTGCGTCTGGCGAGTCGGTGGTGACTGTTGCGGGAAAAGCATGCAACAGTATGTCTAGTACAATTGGCGTGGTAGACAAAGACCAAAAAACGAATCAAAACGTTGTCAAAGTACTCAATGATGGGCGAAAAGTTCTCAAACCGCAAACAGCGTCTACGATGATGGCTTGTGCAGATACGACTCCGCAAACAGACGATCAAGCCCTCAGCAGACACATTGACGCTATAGCCGAAAGCTTGCAAAGCTACTAAGGAGAATTCTATGATAAAATCGGTAATTTTTGATTGCTACGGCGTACTTGTCGTAGACAGCTGGATACCTTTCAAGCAGACATACTTTAGTGACGACCCCGACAAGTTACAGGCGGCACAAGATCTCAATACACAACTTGATCGAGGGTTTGTCTCATTCCCAGATTTCGTGAAGGGCGCGGCAGATCTTGCCAGCCTCAGTGTTGCCGAAACGTATACTCAACTGCGACAGAATCCACAAAATCTTGAGTTATTTCAGTTCATTACCGAAAACCTGTATGGCAAATATTCTATCGGGCTACTGTCGAACGCCGGCGAGAACTATCTGGATACATTATTTACTCCTGAGCAAAATGCGCTCTTCGACGAGATTGTTCTGTCCTGTGACATTGGTGCGGTGAAGCCTGATCCAAAAACATACGAAGTGATCACGACCAAGCTTGATGTGGCGCCACATGAGGCGATCTTTGTAGATGATCAACAGCGCTATGTGCAAGGTGCGCAAGATTTTGGTATGCGTGCGGTGCAATATCGAACGCTACAGCAAACGATTACTGATCTCGGGGCTTTACTGTAAAGCCGACGCCTTCGGTTCTGTACGTAGCATTGAGTGTTGTTACTCTTGATTTTGGCGTTTGCTAGGTATATTATATAGTAAAAATGCAAACAAGTCAATCTAATGGTATTAGTGTTATGTCTGCTCGGCAAATGGTATCTATACATAGGATGGATGATATGAATGTCTTTTTTACGCTTGACAAACCGTTGTACAATAAAGTAAGTAAGCGTAACCATTGAAAGCAAAAATAGCCATATGGACACAAAAGCGCACGAATCTTATGTTGGTGAAATAGAATCTCAATCAGATGCTCCGCCGGCATTTGATGTCGCGTCGACTCGAAGGCAACGAGCAGAGGTAAACGAGGCAGTACGTCCGGTTCAGATCGAAATGGACGTTACCTCGGACATTGCGCGTGCAACTGCACGTTCTGTTGCGGCATGGCTGGCTCCCCGTATTGTTACTGGCGCTATTGCCAATGCTAACAACCTGGCTGTCGAACCGACTGATACCGACGTAGAGGGTGCAGAGGCGGCTCTGTTTGAGATGGGCATTTTCGATGCTGTATCGACAAGAGTAGAGGATGGTGCTTCGGCACTGCTTTCGCATGGTGATGCTGATGCATCGGACGGCGATGATAGTGTTGAGCATGCTTCGCTGAAGATTGCTGGTGCGACGCTCAAAAAAGCGGATTCGTTGGCAGCCGACATCACTGCTTTAATTGCGAAGCACGTCACCGACTCTGCCGAGCATCGTCGATCATATATGCCCAATGTTGATTTAGCCACAGAGCTCAGACAAGATCGCGCCAGTATCGAACGTCTTGTTGCGGGAAAGCTCACGATGGTGCTTGAGACTGACCTACGAGAGCATTATGCAGAAAAAGTACGAGAGGTGCTTGCATGGGCATACGATCGCATGGAAGCCAAGCAATTGTCGGACTACTTCTTTAAGCCGCCATATACGCCGCAAGAAGCTTCGCGAGCGTATGGCGAGATGAGACTTTTGGCGAATTTGCTAGCACAAGAGTACCTTATAGAATCGCAAGAACGAGAGCTCGATCGACGGCTTGCACAGTGGTGCGATGCCTACGGCAAGCCGCAAGACGTGGAATATAGTGCAGAAGCCGTGGAGCTGGCTTGGCAGGAAAAATATGCCACGTCAATGGATCAAATGCTACCAAGTCTGGAGGCGCGTTTTGCTACATTGGCAAACTTGAAACAGCGTGAAGCACAAGTGCACGAGAAGTATCCAGATGTACAGTTGAGACTCGTGAGAGTTGATTACAATCGACTGGCTGAGCTCATGCCGCCATATGGTCGGCGTGCTTGGTCGGCTAACAGTATCGTGAACCAATGGGGAAGTGGTCTAGCAACGAAAGAATTATTTCCTGGCTGCGAAACTGGTGTGAACGGCGATTTGCTCGACCTTTTGTCAGAAAATCAGAGATTGTATGGCACTATGGGCATGAATTACTTACGATCACCGTATGGACGCTTGACCGCACACCAGACCACCTTCCAGTCATATGGCATGTCACTTATGGCAGCAGAAAACCTGTATGCACGGCAAGACCTCATGCAGATGACCCAAGAGACGGGCGTGAATTGCATGGCGGCCGATTTAACCCTTGGTCTTGCATGGCTTGAGCAACACCCCGACAAGGTGAATGATGGCGATGCCATAGGATTCCCGGCAAATATATCTACATCGGAAAAAGAGCGGTACACGGGCGTCAATGTCACGAAGGTACACCCTGACAATGCTCAAAATCAACAACAACGATTGCAGTTTGGTGTATGGGACGTATGGGGTGCACCGAATTGTGTCTTGGTGATTTCACACTAAAAGACCTCCACGGTAACGCAAAGTGGCCTATAAAACGTACACAGTGTGGGTATAATGAGCGTAATGAAGTCGCTACGAGCAAGCTTTAATACATATAAAAGCTATATATTTTTGGGGCTGATCATTGTTTTGGCATTGGCCGTTTTTGTGCCAGAAATCGACAATCTCAAGGAAAGCTTTGCGGCCTTAAAAGACGCGGACATGGCATGGGTGTTGTTCGGATTGGTGATTTTTTTCTGTGGCTTGCCGATTGTCGCCTGGCAATTCGTGGTTATTGCACTCAAGTCGTTGACATATTTTTTGACACTGCGTGTTCAAATGGCTGGGCTGTTTGTGAGCAAGCTACTACCTAGTAGTCTGGGTACGTTTTCGCTGAATTTTTATTATCTGACAAAAAAACAGCATACCGCCACGCAGGCAGCTTCGGTTATGGCGGTAAATGCCATTACGAGCGGCTTGGCGTATGTGTTCATCATCGGTTTTGCCATTCTTTTTGACAGTAGCGATATCGTTGACTCGTCGTCATCGCCGGCTGTACCCTGGGATACCGTACTGAAGCTCGTTTTTGTACTCATAGCGGCGTGCGTGGGGCTGCTGTTGATGCGTAACATTCGTACAAAACTACGGGGAATGGCACGTGATTTTGCAAAGAATCTTGCGGACTATCGGGACAAGAAGGGTGTTGTTGTGTCGGCAATCTTTTTAAACTTCGCCGGATCTTTGACGAGTCTTTTGGCGCTCTGGGCGAGTGCGCATGCCCTAGGAGTGCAGATTACAATTATACAAGCGCTTGTAGCCTATGTATTTGGGAACGTTGCGGCGGGCCTGGTGCCGACGCCAGGCGGCCTTGGAGCCGCAGAGGCAGGCATATATGCCGGATTAGTTGTAGTTGGTGTACCGAGCACGGACGCACTAACCATAACCCTTGTGTATCGAGTGATCAGTTACTGGATTCCAACGATTCCTGGCTATTACTATTTTTGGTCGTTGCGTAAAGATGTCCTATCGGACTTTCGTGTAGGGCGCAAAAAAGCCTAGAGTCTCATTTCTTTGAATGCATCTTTCAGGATGTTCAGCATAGTTGCGTAATCGGCTTTTGTATCGGTAGTGTATAGGTATACGACATTGTCGACAACCTCGATACTTACCTTGAAGGGTAGGGCGAACAGTTTTTCCATGTATACCGGGTGCAGCAGTTCAAAGGCCGTGACTTGCTCGATATCGGTCGCGTAGACACGATAACGTTTGTTGAAGTCTGGCCACTCCAGGCTTATGGTGTTGTAGCCTTTTGGTGCCCGTGGAAACAGGTCGGAGCTCCAGCCCTTTTTTGCCTCGACGATGATCGATTCGTAGCGTTTTGGTAGCGCAACTTGGGCAATTGTATATACGATGCGTGTGTCGGCTTTGGGTTTCGGTATGTAGCTATATAGTTCGATGAGTAAGTTGTTGTATAGGCCAATAACGTGGTTATTGATATCGCTTGTGCCAAACTTGCTGGCGCCAAATAAGACACCGCGTCTAGGTACAAGCAGCCAGCCCCAGTCCAGACTGTAGTAGAGCTGATTTTGGGCCGCGAAAGCCTTTATCGAGCCACTCCTCGTTGTATAATCTGCGGTGGTTTGTTCGATGTTTTCGAGCATCCAGGTGTCGCCGCTCCGAATCATATGCCATAT